>JAJZDF010000016.1 GCA_021828715.1 Thermoplasmata archaeon | reverse complement strand
GCTCGCCTCGAACACCTCCTCGCTCTCCATCACCCGGCTCGCGCGGGGGCTCCGGCACGTCCGCGAGACGCTCGGGGTGCACTTCTTCAACCCGCCGTACACCCTCCCTCTGGTCGAGGTCGCCGGCGGGGTTGAGACCCGCGAGGAGGTCGTCTCGGAGACGATCGAGTTCCTCCAGGGGCTGCGGAACCACCGGTATCCTCTCGTTCCGATCCGGGTCCGCGAATCGCCGGCGTTTGTGGTGAACCGCCTGCTCGTCCCCGTCCTCAACGAGGCCTGCTTTGCTCTCGCCGAGGGGCTCGCCTCCTCGCGCGACATCGACGCCGCCATGAAGGCCGGGGCCGGGATGCCGATGGGTCCGTTCGAACTCGCGGATATGGTCGGGTTGGACGTCACCCTCGAGGTCGCCGAGACGCTGTTCCGCGAATTCGGGGACCCGAAGTACCGCCCGGCGCCACTCCTTCGGCGGCTCGTCGATGCGGGCCACCTGGGGCGGAAGAGCGGTCGCGGGTTCTACGAGTACGTGTAGGCGCCGGGGCCCTCCGCACGCCGGGGCGTCGGGCGCGCGGGCGGAGTATCGCGCCCGCGCGTAGAATCCGGGGTCGGCAAAGACCCGAGCGAAGGTGCGCTTCCCCTCGGAGGCCCCCCGGTGGGGCCCATCGCCGATGAAGACGCGGGAGACGAACGGATAGGCGTCGTGCGTCGGCCCTGAGCGACCTCGGGGCCGAGGGTCACGGTCCGCAGGTAGAGTCGGTCGCCCGGAACCCGCCCGACCGCTCGCAAACGCCGACAGGGCGAGCGGCCCGCGCCTCCGCACTTCTCCGAGGTGGCCGAGAAGGTCCTTGGGCGTCCCGGAGAAATCGAAGTCGTACTACGGGGTCGCCCGCACGGAGCCGTCGGCCGGGACGATCCCGCAGAGGAACGCTGGAGGTCGGGAGAGCGTTCGGCCCGCCCTCCTTCCGGACGGACCCGGTTACCGAGCCGGAGGCCCGCCGGGTCGCCGAGCCGCGTCCCGGCCGACACGGCTATCGCTCCTCTCGGCGCTCACGGAGCGGCCGATCCCGGGCAGGTACCGTCGCCCGGCCCGGCCCTCCCGGGAGGCGTCGGGCGGAGCGGGACCGCCGTTATCCGTCCGCCCGACCTGCTGCCCCGATGCGATTCCCTTCCGCAGAGTGGGCCGAGGCATTCCGGGCAGCGCTGAACGAAAGCGCGGGATACCGCGATGCCGCCCGTGCCTGGGAGGGGGACATCGTCTTCCGTGTCCGACCGCCCGCCGCCGGGGGAGCCGAGCCGGGCATTCACCTCGCGCTCGCGCACGGCGAGTGCTCCTCCGCAACGTTCCACGCCGACGTCCGCGAGGTCGCAAGCGAGTTCGTCTACGAGGGATCGGCCGAGAACTGGGCGCGGCTCCTCCGGGGCGAGATCGATCCGGTCAAGTCGATCCTGGACGGCACGTTCAAGATCCGGGGGAACCTCGCCAAGGCGATGCGCTTCACCCGCGCCGCGAAGGAACTCGTGGAGACCGCGGCGCGGATCCCGGCCGACGCCTGAGCCGCGCCGGACGGCGCGCGGTCAGTGGGCTCCCGCGGCGGCCGGTCTCGGGGTCGATCCGGCAGTGAGGGTCGGAGCGGCGGCCCGTGCGGGCGGGGTCGGCGGGGCGGGGAACAGCGCCTGCCGGAGGAACCCCACGAGCTGCGACCAGCCGGCCTCGGCGGCCCGAAGGTCGTACGCCCGCAGGTCCCGCGAGAGGAAGTTGTGGCCGACCCCGGGGAACGTTACGACCCGGACGGAGGCCCGGGGGGCCGCGCCGGCCCGGCGGAGCTGCTCGACCGACTTCCCCGAGGTGCGGTCGCGGTCGCCGACGACGCAGAGGATCGGGGCCGAGACGAGCGTCGCCAGCTCGGGCGGGTGGACCGGCATCGGGTAGGCGAGGGCGAGCCCGGCAAGGCGGACCTCCCGCGCGGCGAGGGCGAGGGCCAGGCTCCCCCCGTAGGAGATCCCCAGGAGCGCCGTGCGGTTCGGATCGACCATGTCGCGGCCGCGGAGAAATTCGAGGGCATCACTGTACAGGTCCACCAGGGAGGCGACCCGACGTGCCGACGTCGGGATCCCACCGCGGACGGAGACGCCGGAGCGAAGGGTCAGGTGGTGGGCCGGTCCGATACCCCCGGTCTTCGCGACGTCGGGAATGAACACCTCGATCCCTTCCTTGGCCAGCCGGATCGCGCCGTCCAGGACGGTGGTGGTGATGCCGTAGACGTCCGGGCAGACGAGGACCGTCGGGTGGCGCACGATCTTCGTCGGGGTAAGGAGAATCCCGGTCGCCTGGCCGGTGCGCACGGACCCCGTCGGGTAGTCGACCCGTTCGGAGCGGTACGGCGGGAGGGGGGCCCCCGGTTTCTGGTCGGTCTTGATCCACTTCTTGTTGAGGAAGTCGAGGACGCAGAGTTTGTACCTCTCCTTCGCGAGAACGATGACCGCCTGCCGGGTGCCGCAGATGTCGCAGACGCCGATGACGCCGCTGCCGAAGTTCTCCGGCAGATTCAGAAGCTGGTCGTCGTCCCGGGGCATGGCGCCGCCCCACCGAGCCGGGGTCGATTCATAAGAGTTGCCGCGCCCGGGTCGGGAGCGCGCGACCCGGCGGAGCGGGGGACGGGACACGACGGGTCGCACCGGGCCGGAACTCGAGGCGCGCGCGGTCCCGCGGTACCATGACGGGAACGCCGGCGGCGACCAGCCGCGCCTGGAACCGCCCGTCCGCCGTCACCACCGTAGCCCCCAGGCGCTGGGCGATCTCCAGCACGCCGCCGTCCCCGCGACCGGAGCCCCGCACCACGGGGAAGCGCGCTGCGAGCGCCCGCGCGAGCGTCGCCCCGATCTCGCCCCGCTCGACCAGGCGATCGAGCTCGCCGAGCACCGGAGAAGGCACGACCGGCACGGCGTCGGGGAGAAGGCGGCCGATCTCGGCTCGGAGGGGGAAGCCCCGGGTCGCGGCCAGGAAGAGGGCGTTGGTGTCGAGGAGCACGCGCCGGCGGCCCCTCGGCTCACGGACGGCGCGTGCCGATCCCGAGCGCTTCGCGGTCGTACTGCACCCCTCCCGTACGTCCCCGCAGAAGGTACCGCTGGGACTTCTGGTTCGCGGTCTTCGGGATCTCGTCGACGAACTCGAGGTACCGGGGGACCATGAAGAACGGGAGCTGTTCGACGGCAAACCGGAACAGCTCCTCCGGAGAGATGGTCGCCTCCGGCTTCAGCTGCACGAACGCCTTCACGTCCTCCTCTCCGAGCGGGCTCGGCACCCCGACCACGACCGACTCGAAGACGGCCGGATGCCGGTTGAGCGCCGACTCGACATCGTACGGGGCCAAGTTCTCTCCCCGACGGCGGATGACGTCCTTCTTGCGGTCGACGAAGTAGTAGTAGCCGTCGTCGTCCCGGGTGACGTAATCGCCGGTATGGAACCAGCCGTTCCGCCACGCCTCCTTCGTCTGCGTCTCCTTGCCGAGGTACCCCTGGAACATCGTCGACGGGGCACGGGGGCGCACGATGAGCTCCCCCCGGCTCCCGTCCGGCACCGGGCGATCGTCGTCATCGACGACCTGGGCCTCGACGAACCCGAGCGGAGTTCCGATCGACCCCAGCCGGATCGCCCCGGGCGGGTTCATGAGGGTCGTGCAGCCACACTCCGTCATCCCGTACAGTTCGACGACCGTGAGTCCGAAACGGGCCTCGAACTCCTTCCAGATCCCGCGGGTCGTCCCGGCGGTGAGGGCGGTCCGGACCCGGTGCGTGCGGTCCGTCGGCCGGGCGGGCTGCTTGTAGAGGACGTTGATCATCGAGATCAGCAGCGAGACATGGGTCGCCTCGAACCGGGCGGCCGTCTCCCAGTACGTCGACGCGTGGAACCGCTCCTCGAAGGCGGCGGTGCAGTCGTGGATGAGCGCGGTGAGCGCGGTCATCTCCTGGGCGTTGCAGTGGAAGAGCGGCAGCGCAGAGAACAGCACCGAGTCGCTCTCGAGCCGGCTCCTGCGGCCGATCTCGTGCGCGGTCCGCAGCATCTGCTCGTGGGGGATCACCGCTCCCTTGGGCGGCCCCGTGGTGCCGCTCGTGTAGAGGATCGCGGCCGGGTCGGAGGGCGCCGGGGACGGGAGTACGGGCGCCGGCCCGTCGCGCGAGACAGACTCGAAGCCGCGGACCGAACCGGGTAGGGCGGCGGGAAGGTCCGGGCCGCGGGGGACGCACCATTCGAGCCCGATACCGACCGACTCGCGCACCCCCGCGTACGGCTCCCACAGGCGCCGGTCGACGACCAGCCCTTTCGGGGCGCAGTCCGCCAGTTCGTAGCGGAGGATCTCTCCCTTCAGCCCCGTGTTGAGGGGGACCAGGATGGCTCGGCGCTTCGCGAGGCCGAACCAAAGGAGGGGGAACTCGGGGGTGTTGAAGAGGAGGGCGGCGACCCGGTCCCCGGGGCCGATCCCGGCGGCGGCCAGCCCGTTCGCGATCCGGTCCGACTCCCGGTCGAGCTCCGCGTAGGAGAACACCCGATCCTCAAATCGGATCGAGGGGCGGCCGCCGTTCTTCCGTCCCTTCTCCCGCACCAGGGTGACCAGGTCGTGGTACTCTTCCCCGCCCGTGAGCATCGTCCCTCCCAATCCCGCGCTCGCATAAGCGTTCGGAAGTTCCGCCGGCCGGGACACCTTGATAGGCCCCTCCCTCCTCCCCGCCCCGTGTCCGATCCCGATCGCACCTACCGCCCGGACCGGCCGATCGTCGCCGAGCTGGCGGCGGGCTCCGTGGTACTCCACGCGCCGAGCGGACGGGTTTGCCTGCTCCGCTACGCGGACGAGGATCGCTGGGGATGGCCGAAGGGCCACGTCGACCCGGGCGAGTCGCTCGGAGCGGCCGCGCTCCGCGAGGTCCGCGAGGAGACCGGCCTCGCCTCGGTCGCCCTGGGGCCGGAGATCGCCGAGGTCCACTACCGTTACTTCGAGCGCCGCCGGGAGGTGAACGTCTACAAGGTCGCCGTCTACTTCCTCGGCCGGACCGAGGAGACTGCCTTTCACCCCGAGGCGACCTTCGATCGCGTAGAGTGGGTGGAGATGCGGGTGGCCCGAACCCGACTCCGATTCGACACCGACCGCGACGTGCTAGACGGGGCGGCCCGGGCCCTCGCCCCAACTCCTCCGTAGAGCCACGCTCCCCGATCCCGAAAAAGGAGGAAAGGGTTGGGGCGGGCCCTCGGGGGCCCGCCGTTAGGGGGTACGTCGGGCCTAGGCGTTGGGGGGCCTCGGCGCCGACGGCTCGGAGGCGTTCGCGGGCGCACCGGACGGGCGGTGGGCGCGGACCCGCCACGCGATCGCGCCGACCGTCCCTGCGACCGCGACGACCGAGAGCGCGATCACGGCGACCAGGAGGAGGCCGCCCATCGGGGCCGCCGCCGCCGCGGCGCACGACCCGGTCAGGCAGGCGCCCATCGCTTGCGCGTCCGCAACGCTCATCGGCTGGCCGTAGACGGTCCCGCTCGGGCCCGACGACGTGGCGGCGGAGCTGGCCCCGACCGGGGCGCCCTCAAGGCTGCCGTACGCTCCCGAGCTCGCCGCGAATTCGGTGGAGGCTGCCGTGAACCGCGGTCCGCGGGCGGAGGGGCTCACGAAGAGGGTCTCGCCCGAGCCGAAGCCGACCGTCGCCGAGCCGAAGCCGAACTGGTCGAACGGGTGCGTGGCATCCCCGAAGAGGTCAAAGTCGTGGGGAACGAGGACGAAGCCGTCCGAGAGGTCGACCGGACCTTGCACGGAGATCACGATCGCCGTTCGCGGCTGGTGGTCCCGGAAGACGTGGGCGTTCGAAACCGCCTGGCCGTAGACCGAGACCGTTCCGACCGCCGTCCAGTTTCCGGAGCTTCCCCCGCTGCCCGATCCCATCGTGCCGTTCCAGCCGAGGTCCGACCAGGCGTACGCGAAGCTCCAACTTGCCATCGGGGTGGCGGTCGCGTTCGCGGTCCACCGGGGCGTCGCGCTGAGGTTCAGCGGGACGAGTCCCAGCGCCGGCGCAAACGAGACCTTCGCGTGCGCGGCTCCCGAGACGTTGAGATAGGCGCTGTGTCCGCGGCCGTGGGCCAAGACGACCATTGCCTGACGGACCGAGCTCTGCGCGGCGAGGGATTCGTTCTCGATGCCGAGGGCGGCCACCGAACCACCGCTCGCCGCCTGGACGGTCGCGTTGTCGGTCAGGTTAACAAATGCGGTTTCCGCGGCGCTGCCCGAGTAGGTGTAGGTCGCGGACACGTTCGGGGCCGTCAGCGAGGTGGTCAGGCGCACGCCGACCGTCCGCTGCTCCTCGAGTTCGTAGGTGGTGTTCGAGGTGTTCGTCGCCGTGAAAACGACCGTCCAGCCGAAGGTCGAATTCCACGTCAGCGTCGCCGCGCCGAAGGAGATGGAGCCGTTCGAGTACCCTTGGCCCCCGTAGGCCCACTGGGTCGCCGACGGCGAAGCCAACGCCGCCGGGGTCGTCGGGGCGGCCGACACCGTACCCGCCAGCGCGGGTCCGATCGCCAGCCCGACGAGCGCCGCCAGTCCCACGGCGACCACCCATCGCATCCCACCGCTCTGTCGCTTCTCTCTGGTCTTCATGGTCCTTCCGACGGATCCACTCCGTCCAGGGGCGCGAGACGGCCTCCGCAGGATAAGGGTCGGGCCCACTGCCCCCGATACCGGTTGGACCCCGTGCTACGGTGTCACTCCGGGCGCCGGTGGGTGGACGAGGTACCCGCTCCGTCGGTTCCCGGGCGTCCTTCCCCGGTCGGTGGGAGCCCCGGGATCCGGAAGCGCGCGGCCGGGACGATCGCGAGCGACTCGGGGTATCCCGCATCGGCGTGGCGAGCGACCCCGAGGCCGGGATCGTTGTTGAGCGTGCGGGCGATCCGGCGGTCGGCGTCGATCGTGCCGTCGGCGACGACGACGAGGCCGGCGTTGATCGAGTTCCCGATGCCGACCCCGCCCCCGTGATGTACCGAGACCCACGTCGCGCCGCTGGCCACGTTGAGGAGGGCGTTCAGGATCGGCCAGTCCGCGATCGCGTCCGAGCCGTCGCGCATCGCCTCGGTCTCCCGGTACGGGCTCGCCACCGAACCCGTGTCGTGATGGTCGCGGCCGATGGCGATCGGCGCCTCCAGCTCGCCGGCGTGGACGAGGTCGTTGACCAGGTGGCCGAACCGCTCCCGGTCCCCGTAGCCCATGTAACAAATACGGGCGGGCAGCCCCTGGAAGCGCACCTTCTCTCCCGCCAAACGGATCCAACGGCCGAGGGCCCGTTTCTCCGAAAACTCACGCAGGATCATCGTGTCGATGCGGTGGATGTCCTCGGGAGCCCCGCTCAGCGCCACCCAGCGGAACGGCCCGCTGCCGAGGGCAAAGAGCGGTCGGATGTACCGGGGGACGTAGCCGTGGATGTCGAACGCGTTCGCCACGCCGCTCTCCCGGGCCTGGGTCCGGAAGTTGTTCCCGTAGTCGAACGCCCGCGCACCCGCCGCCTGGAGAGCGAGGATCGCCCGCGCCTCGAGGGCGAGCCCCGTTCGGACCCGCGCCAGGTATCCGGGAAGGTCGTGCGCCCGGAGCTCGGCGGCGGCCTCGACCGTCAGTCCCGGGGGGATGTAGCCGACGCGCAGGTCGTGGGCCGCGGTCTGGTCGCTCACGATGTCCGGCACCACTCCGCGCCGGACGATGTCGGGGTAAACGTCCGCGGCGTTGGCCTCGAGGCCTATCGATAGCGGGCGGCGCGCGCGGGTCGCCTCATCCACGAGGCCCAGTGCCTCGTCGAGGTCCCGCGCTCGCCGGTCGAGGAACGCGAGCCGGAGCCGCCGCTCGAGCGCCCGGGGGTCGACGTCGACGATCAGCGATACGCCGCCGAGCAGGGAGACGGCGAGGGGCTGGGCGCCCCCCATCTCCCCGAGACCGCTCGACAGCATCCAACGGCCGGAGAGGTCGTCCGTACCGAATTCGATGCGCGCCAGCGAGGCCAGCGTCTCGTAGGTCCCCTGGAGGATTCCCTGCGTTCCGATGTAGATCCAGCTTCCCGCGGTCATCTGCCCATACATCGTAAGCCCGCGGGCCTCGAGGTCCCAGAAGATCTCGTCGGTCGCCCAGTGGGGAACGACGTTGGCGTTCGCGATGAGGATGCGGGGCGCGTCGGCGTGAGTGGGGAAGATGCCGACGGCCTTGCCCGACTGGACCAGCAGCGTCTCGGTGGGGCCGAGCTCGCGCAGCGCCCCGACGATCCCGTCGAAGGCGGTCCAGCTCCGGGCGGCCTTGCCCCGGCCTCCGTAGACGATGAGGTTGTCCGGGTCTCGGGCGACCTCGGGATCGAGGTTGTTCATCAGGAGCCGC
>JAJZDF010000015.1:3851-8459 GCA_021828715.1 Thermoplasmata archaeon | reverse complement strand
GGATCTCGCCCGCTCGCGCCTTCCGGTACAGCCCCTTCACGTCGCGCCGCTCGCAGACCTCGAGGGGCGTCGTGACGTGGACCTCGACGAACCGACCGATCTCGGCCCGCGCCTTCGCCCGGGAGCTTGCATACGGGGAGATCAGCGCCACGATCGGGATCACCCCGTTGCGTGCCAGGAGCTTCGCGACGAACGTCACGCGTGCGGCATGGATTTCGCGGGCCGTCCGGCCGAAGCCCAAGTCGGCGCTCAGCCCGCGGCGGACCTCGTCCCCGTCCAGGAGCTCGACGTTCCACCCGCGGGCACGGAGGAGCGGGATTATCTCCGCCGCGAGCGTCGTCTTCCCCGCAGACGGCAGTCCCGTGAGCCAAAGGCAGTAGCCGTGGTGCGACACCCGAATCCAGCGGGAACCGGGGGGGAAGATGACGGTTGCCCCTCCTCCCGTCGCCCGCGCGGCCGCCTCCGCGGCGCCCGGGGGTCGAGGGCGGGCGTCCGCGGGGTTCAAGCATTTAACGGAGTGCCGGCTGGGCGGGCTC
This sequence comes from Thermoplasmata archaeon, assembly GCA_021828715.1. Classification (GTDB taxonomy): domain Archaea; phylum Thermoplasmatota; class Thermoplasmata; order Lutacidiplasmatales; family UBA184; genus Lutacidiplasma. Next base: position 7,923 of record JAJZDF010000015.1, on the reverse strand, counting down.
CGAGGTTCCCATCGGGAAGCGCACAACATGATGGCTGCGACGGGACGCAAGGTCTGGATGGACGGCCGGATGGTGGACTTCGCCGACGCCCGGGTGCACGTGCTGAACCACACGTTCCACTACGGCGTCGGGGTCTTCGAGGGGATCCGCGGGTACCCGACGACCGACGGCGCCGCGATCTTCCGGCTCCGCGAGCACGTCGAGCGGCTCGTCTTGTCCGCGCGGCTGTATCACATGAAGATCCCGTACACCGCGGAGGAGATCGAGCAGGCGATCCTCGAGACCCAGGCCGCGAACGAGATCCTGCCGTCGTACATCCGCCCAATCGTCTACCGGGGCGAGCCGTCGCTCGGGGTGAAGAATTCTACGGGAAAGGTCTCGCTCGCGATCGCGGCGATCCCCGCGAAGAAGTACCTCGGGGAGGGGTCGGAGTCCGGCGTCCGCGCGAAGATCTCGCCGTTTCGCAAACCTCACGCCGACGCGCTGCCGACGTTCGCGAAGGCGGCCGGCAACTACCTCTCGGGGTACCTCGCCGGAGTGGACGCCCAGAAGGACGGGTACGAGGAGGCGGTCCTGCTCGACTCGAACGGCTACGTCGCCGAGGGGACGGGGGAGAACATCTTCCTGGTCCGCCACGGGAAGGTCTACACGCCCGGACTCGAGTCGGACATCCTGGTCGGGATCACCCGACAGTCGATCCTGGAGATCGCGGGCGACCTGGGCTACCCCGTCGTCGAGAAGCTGATCTCGGTCAACGAGCTCCTCACGGCCGACGAGATATTCTTCTCGGGGACGTACGCCGAGATCGCGCCGGTGAAGGAGATCAGCCACTTCCCCATCGGCAGTGAGGCGCCCGGTCCGGTGACCCGGCAGATCCTCGCTACCTTCCGCCGCGCCGTCCTGGGGGAGGAGCCAAAGTACCGGTCGTGGCTCACCCCGGTCCCCGCCGGGCGGCCCATCGCCCGGGCCCGGAACTAGCGACGGCGGGGCCGGACCGTGCGGGGCGGGACCGCGTCGGAGTCGGCGCTCTCGTCGTCCACCGGCGCGAGGGGGATCAGGGGGCCCCGCGCGCAGTGATGGGTGGCCGGGTCCGGCCTCCAGACGAGCTCGATGCGGATGCCGTCCGGTCCGCGGAGGAAGAGGGAACGGGAGTCGTCCCGCTCCTTCTCGCCGGTGATCGCGACGCGGGCGCGGGCGACCCGGCTCTTCAGGCCCGTCCACTCGCTGACCCGCAGCGCGAGGTGGTCGAACGAGTTCGTGACCTCCCCATCCTTCACGTCCCGCAGCCCGAGGACCTGATCGCCGAAGAGGAGGTAGGCGTGGTCCGGTCCCTCCCCGAGGAGGTCCATCCCGAGCTGCTCGGTGAAGAACCGTTGGAGCTTCGCCCGGTGTTGGACCCGGAACTCGATGTGATCTAAGCCGACGATCCCAAAGTCGCGCGGGGGCGATTTCATGCGAACACCGGCCCCGGGGGGACGCCGCCCTACCTATAACCGTCGCGACGGCGTCGCCCCGACCCGGCGACCGACCGTTCCCGGAGGAACGCGGGGGGTATGATTATGCGGAGGACCGCGCTGGGGGCGAGGCGATGGCGACCCTGCGCGATGTGGAGAGCGACATCGACCGCATCCTGACCCGGCTCGAGCAACGGACGGCGTTCGCCGACATCCTGGCGCAGCGCACCCGGGGGGAGCTGGTCCGGGTCGACCGTCAGTCGACGGACGTCGCCTCCTCCCCGCGGATGCAGGGCGTGGCGGTCCGCGCCTGGGCCGGCACCCGTTGGGTAGAGGCGGCGACATCGGAGCTCTCCCTGGCCGGTCTCGAGGTCGTCGTCGACGTGCTCGAGCGGGCGATCGAAGCGGACCCCGTCCGCTCGGACCCACCGGGTGCGGCATCCACGACCGCGGGGACCTCCATCACCGACCCCCCCCACCCCCTCTCCGAACTCGGGCTGGAGGAGATCGTGAAACGGGCGAAGGAGACCCGGGACTGGGCCGCCCCCGTCCCGTCGATCCGGGACACCGTCGTGACGCTCGGCTGGCAGGACGAGGAGCGGCTCTACGTCAACACCGCCGGCGCCCGATGTTACCAGAACATTTCGCGGGTCCGGGGGAACGTCGCGGCCGTCGCCGTGGACTCGGGCAAGGTCGAGTTCGACTTCCGGAGCGAGGGCGGGATCGGTGGCGTCGAGCGCCTCGACTTCCTCACCGAGGCGGCCGTGAAGGAGGTCGCCGAGTCGGCCCGATCGCTGCTCACGGCAGCGGCGCCGCCGTCCGGCCTCGTGCCGGTGCTCCTGGACCCGGGCGTGACGGGCATCTTCGCCCACGAATCGTTCGGCCACGGCACCGAGGCCGACCAGTTCGTCCGCGACCGCTCCTACCTCAAGCCGCTCCTCGGGCAGACGGTCGCCCCCGAGACGCTGACGATCGTGGACAACGGCGCCTACCCCGGCGGCTGGGGAACCATCTACTACGACGACGAGGGGCACGACGGCCAGCGGACCGTCCTGGTCGAAAAGGGACAGTTCGTGGGGGCGCTCCACGACCGGGAGACGGCGGCCGTCCTGCATGCCGCGCCCACCGGGAACACCCGACGCGCCGACTTTGTGAGCCGCCCGTTCGTACGGATGACGAATACCTACGTCGAGCCGGGGGACTGGTCGCTGGAGGAGCTGGTGCGGGAGGCGAAGGACGGGATCCTCCTCGAGAACGCCACCAGCGGCATCGAAGACCCGCTCGGCGGCCAGATGCAGCTCAAGGTGAAGCGCGGCCGGATCATCCGCCACGGGGAGCTCGGCGGGCCGGTGACGTCCATGGCGCTTTCCGGACGGGTCCTCGACTTCTTGAAGGGGATTCGCGGCATCGGGAGGGCCGACGCCTTCGCGGTCTATCCCGGATTCTGCGGCAAGGGGCATTCCGATATGCTCCCCGCCGGGACCGGGGGCTCGTACCTGCTCTCCTCTGCGGTGGTGGGGCCGGCATGACGCCGGAGCCGGCCGCCGGACCGCTCGCCGCCACTCTCGCCGACCGCATCCGAACCGACTCCCCGTGGGAGATCTTCGGGGAGCGGCTCCGCCGCTACGAGGTCCACTTCACCGGGCGCGTCGTCGAGGTCGTCCGCGGGCCGCTGGTGGTCGAAGGGTTCGGGATCCGCCTTTTCCGGACCCGGAACGGGGAAATCGGCACCGGCTTCCAGGCGTCCACCGATCTTTCCGAAAAGTCCCTGGTCGACGCGGTGGGGACGGCCGAACAGATCGCGAAGAACGCGGCGTTCCCCGCGAAGGCGGTGGCGCTGCCGTCCACTTCCGGACCGCGGTCGAGCGATCCCAAGATCGTCGACCCGGGGCTCTGGTCGGCACCGATCCCCCGCCTCGAGGAATATACGGAGGCGCTGCTGGCATCGTTCGAGGGCCTTCCGAACGTACTCCCCAGCTTCGGCTCGGTCCGCGCGACGCTCACCGAAACCTCGATCGCCAACTCGGCGGGCCTCCGGGCGGAGTACCGCCACACCACGGCCACCCTCGAGATCGCGGTGAAGGCGTCCGGAGGGGCCGAGGGGGCGCCTCCGGGCGAGTACTGGGTGAACGACCGGGTCCGACGGCTCGATCCGGCAGAGGCCGGCCGGCCGGTCCCAGACTGGGCCCGATGGGCCCAGGACGCCCGTCAGGCCAAGCCCCCCGCCTCGGGCGCAGCCGCGGTGATCCTGCCGCCGGAGGTCCTTTCGGGGATCCTGCCGAGCGTCCTCGGCTTCCGCTGCGCGGCGCCGGCGCGGCTGCGCGGGATCGCCCCCGAGATCGGGGCGACCGTGGCGGCCCCGTCGGTGACGATCGTCGACGATGCCACCGTCCCGTGGGCACCGGACACCGCGCCGTTCGACGACGAGGGAACTCCCGCGGGCCGACACCCCCTCATCGAGAAAGGGACGGTGCGCTCCCTCCTCTACGATCTTCTCCACGCCGGGGCGTTCGGGACCGCCTCGACCGGCAACGGGCTCCGGGGCCTCGGATTCGGCGTTCGGGATTGGATCCGGTTCGCCGAGGCACCATCGGTCGGCCCGACCACGCTCTCCCTGT
>JAJZDF010000015.1:0-3841 GCA_021828715.1 Thermoplasmata archaeon | reverse complement strand
CTCCCTGTTGGCCGGCGGGGGCGGGCGCACCTCCGAGCTCGCGGAAGCGGCAGGGAACGGTCTCCTCGTCCAGCAGCTCGGATGGGCGAGCCCGGATCCGATCTCGGGGGCTTTCGGCGGGGAGATACGGATCGGGTACGCGATCCGGAACGGCAAGATCGCCGAGCCGGTCCGGGGGGGGACGGTCGGAGGAATCGCCTTCGCGACCGCCGGAGGTCCCTCCCTGCTGACGCAGGTGGCCGCTATCGGCTCCGCACCCCGTCTCGCGGACGGCTACTACGGTCCCCCGCTGCTGGTGAAGTCCCTGTCCGTCGCCGGAGCGTAGGGAAGCCGGGCGCCCCTCGGGATAGGGGAGCCGGCAGCCTCCCCGTCGTCCTTCCCCATGCCGCTGTCGACGCCCGCGTGCCGGCGGAACCGCAGGACCGAACGGGGGACCTCGCCCGGAGCGGGGATGCTTACCCGACGGTCAGCGTCCCGGCCATGTACCCGGGGAGCCCCATCGGCGGTGTGCCATACGGGCTGGCGCCCGCGCCGCACGGGGCCATGCAAATCCAACTGTAGTTTCCCGCATGCGTGAAGTCCACCACGAAGCGGACTACGCTTTGGCCGGGGCTCAGGACCTGGACGCCGAGGCTCGGGATGTTGAAGGTGTGGGCGACGTTCGAGTTCGGGACGATCCCCATCGCCGTCCCGTTGACGTACTCGATCCCGCCGACCGTGCCGCGGACGTTGCATGGGCAACCGGACCAGTTGGCGACGGCGTCGTTGTCGGTGATGGTAACGACGACCCGCCCCACCGGGACGGAGAAGTTCGCGGGAACGTACTGCGGCCAACCCATCGTCGCATTGATTTCTATCGTGAGGTTGAGGTACGTCACCGGGGTCGCGGCCGGGGAGGCACCGCTCGGGCCCGAGCTGGCCGGGAGCGTCGCCGCGAAGGCCGCGCCGATCCCTACCGCCAGGAGAAGGCCGACCACGCCCAAGGCGAGGGCCCGGGAGGTGGAGATGGAGCCGGTCCACCCGCCGCTCCCGGCAGAGGATACCCGTGCGGTGCGCGTGCCTTCCGCGCGCAGGGCCCGCATACGGGCCCGCAGCCACGGCTGGAGCGATAGGGACGTACCGGCGCCCCCGACCAGCAGGACCCCGTAGATCACGAGGTAGAGCGGCTGGGGGCCCACGTCCGTCCCGCCCGGGAAGAAGAACGTACTGCCGAACTGGGTGAGCAGGAGCCCGACCGCGAATGCCGCGCCGACGATGCTTGCGACCCGGGTCGTGACCCCCAGCAGGAAGGCGACGGCCAGGTAGCCCGTGGTCGCCGCGATCCCTGCGGCGAAGAGGAGGGGGTGGCTGGCGACGAACTGGGCGATCCCAGGTCCCCCCAGCGTGGAGGAGGCGTACGACCGTGCGGAGCTGGCAAACGTCGGGAAGAACCGGTTCGCGGGGTCGACAATGAAGAGGAGGTTCACCAGCCAGACGACCCCGATCCCGATCCGCAGGAACTCGAGCGCGCGGCTCCGGAGGTCGGCGAAGTGCACGTACGGGGTCGAGGATGGGCTCAGGAGGCTTCGGGACGCGGCTGCCATGCCGTACCGGGGCGGTCCGGAGGATATATGCCGAAAGTCAACGCCAGTTTACTGTCGGCGGAGGGGATCCCGAGCAGGACGGGAGCCGCGCAGCCCGGCCTCCGGACCCGGGCCGAGCCGCCCTCGTCAAGCCGGGTTGACCCCGGCTCCAAATCGAATGACGGGGGGACGGGGCCCCATGGAACCCCGGCCGGTTGCGGTGGTCGGCGAGCATCTCGAGCTGGGCGACTCGATCGCCGACCTCCTTCGGGCCTCCGGCGTCCCCGCCTGTCGCATCACGGCGTTGGAGGCGCTGGAGACGCTCGGGGTAGATGCCGGAATCGGCACGGCCCCCCTCCTGGTCGTGGCCGTCTCCGGCGGCCGCTCCGAAACGGTGGAGCGATGGTCCCGAGGCGAGTTTCCCGGCTCCCCGCTGCTCGTCGTCGGTTCGAGGGAGACTCCATCCCCCGGCCCGCCCGATATGCAGCGCGTCGATCTTCCCCTGCAACCCGCCGAATTGGTGCGATGCGTGCGCGAGCGGATGGGCCGATGACCGGGGCCCCCGCCGCCCGCCCCGCCCCGGCGACTCCCGGTGCCTACTTCGGAAGCCGCAGGAGAATCGTGCGGCAGGACGGGCAGCGGAGCCCGGGAAGGTTCGCCGAGAACGTCCCCCCGAAGCCCGTCGGCACCAGGACCTCGAGTCCTTTCGGCCGGAGCCGGAAGTCCGTCCCCTCATGGGCCCAGAGGAGACCGCTTCCGTTCGTCGTCGTTACGTAGCCGGCCCCAACGGGGCCCCCGCAGCTGCTGCACTTCTCGTCGGGCATGGACGCTTCGGGATGCCTACCTCGAGGGGGTATCTGTCCTTTGTGCCGGAGGGCGAACCGTCGGATCGCTGGGGGAGGCGAAAAAATACCGGCCCCGGCGGGACCGGGAATCCCGCCGGGGTCAAAACATCGTGATTCAAGGAGGCGGAGGGTCCTCAAGCTCCTGGAGGGGAGCGCGGGCGGAAGAGCGGACGAGGGCGAGCTCGGCCGGGAGCAGCCACGACGGCCATCCCTCGACCTTGTAGGCGACCCCGCGCGGGAGGGGGGCCATCGCCAAGAGCAGGTCCCGTGCCTGACCGATCGTCGGGGTCCGCAGGCCGTCGACCAGCGACCCCATCGGGGGCACCCGGGCGGTCCGGAGCATCAGATCACCCCGCTGAGATCGGGCGGGCGGAGCCAGGGGACTTCCACCCCCCGGGGCACGTCGTCGTCCGGACCGCGGGAAGGGTCGGGGGAGAACGGCACGACCAGTTCGGTCGGCCGGAGGGTCGCGAACGGTTCGATTTCGTGATCCGAAAGGTGCACCAGCGCAAAGTCGTCCGATACCACGGCAGGGCAGGTGCCGTCCTGGTGCCGCAGGCCGTACGGGCGGCTCTCGTGAACCCCCCCGCATGCATTGCAGGAACGGGTCTCCCCGAGCATCGTTCCGATGCCCCCGAGGTAGGCGCCGCTCTCTCGCGCTCGCGTCATGGCAGAGACTCCTTGGGGGTTTGAGGGTTATAAATCTCAGCCATTATTTTGTACAAAATAAATCTAAGTACTGGCGGAGGCGTATGCTATGACGTGGCGGGGCAGACCCACCTCCCCATCGAGATCCTCGATTACGTGCAGACGCACGCCCCAGCGGAGGACTCGCCATACGGGATTGGCCAGGCGGAGCTCGCCCGCGCGCTGGGGTACCACCCCTGCTCGATGTCGCGACCCTTGGCGGAGCTGGTGGAGGGGGGACTCCTCCAGCGACGCCGGGCGCTCGTCCGGGACGGGAAGCGGAAGCAACTGACATACCGTATCACGGAACCGGGTCGGGTCCATCTGCGCAAAGAGACCAGGGAAGTTCCGCTCCTGTCTGGGGAGATACCGGCCCCACCCCACCCATTTCTCGGGCGCAAGGAGGAGATGTCACACCTGGCCGGGTTCGTCCGGGGCGAGGAGGACGTGGTCGTTCTGGTCGATGGGCCCCCCGGGATGGGAAAGACCGCGCTCGTGAGCCGACACCTGAGGGAGGGCCGTCGGGGTCGGATGCCGTTCTGGTTCACCGTGCGCGCCGCCAGCACACCCCGCCACTTCGTAACTGCCCTGGCGCACTCGCTCCAGGCCCTTGGGGCCCAGCAGCTGGCCTACTACTCTCAGCTGCCCCGGCCGCCGACGCCCAAAGAGGTAGCGGACCTGACCCGGCGTTCCCTCGGGGACCGAAAGCTGACGGCGGTCATTGACGATGTCCAACTGGCGGGGTCC
>JAJZDF010000014.1 GCA_021828715.1 Thermoplasmata archaeon | reverse complement strand
CGACGGCGGCCCCGAGCGTCCTCCCGTTCCGCCGGAGCGCCCGGGGATCGGGAACATACTACCCGGAGTAGTAGCTTGCGTCGTACGGCTCGGGCTTGAGCCCGCGCCGCTGGCGGATCTCCCCGACGACCGTCTTTTCCAGCTCGAGCGGCACCGGCTCGAACCCCATCGATTCGGTCGCCCAGAGGACCTTGCCGGCGGTGGCGGAACGGATGTCGGAGGCGAAGCCGAACATCTCGGCGACGGGGACCTTGGCGGTCACCGTCTGGAGGTCGCCGACGCTCGTCATGTCGAGGATCTCGCCCCGGCGGCGCTGGAGCTCGCGGGTCGCCCCCGCGAGGACCTCCTGGGGAACGTTGACGGTGACCTTCTGGAACGGCTCGAGGAGCATCCGGTCGCCGAGGCACATCGCGCCGTAGATCCCGCTGCGGGCGGCGGGGATCGTCTGGGCCGGGCCGCGGTGGATCGAATCCTCGTGGAGCTTCGCGTCGACCAGGCGGACCTTGAGGCCGAAGACCTTCTCGTTGGCGAGCGGGCCGCGGCCCATCGCCTCCTTGAAGGCGTCGACGATGAGATCCATCGTCTCGTTGAGGTACTGGATCCCCTTCGTCACGTCGAACAGGATGTTCGTCCCCTCGACGGCGATGATCCCCCGCCCCTCGTCGCGGGAGACCCCGAGGGTGTCGAGCTTCGTGACGAGCGCCTTGGTGTCCTTGAACGACTTCCCCTGCGGGATCTCGCCGTCCTTGATCGCCTGGACGACCGCCGCGGGGAGGGCCTCGACCTCGAAGTAGAACTTGTTGTGCTTGTTCGGGCTCTTCCCCTCGAACGGACCGCCGGCATGCCGGACGAGCTCCCGGTAGACGACGATCGGCTTCGACGCCTGGATCTCGACCTTGTAGTCGTTGATGATCCGGAACTGGGTGATCTCGAGGTGGAGCTCGCCCATCCCCGACAGGAGGTGCTCGCCGGTCTCCTGGTTGATCTCGACGCGCAGGCTCGCGTCCTCCTTGCCGACCTTGCGCATCACCTCGATCAGCTTCGGCAGGTCGGCCATGCGCTTCGGCTCGATCGCGACCGTGACCACCGGCTCGGAGACGTGCCGGATCTCCTCGAACGGCGCCATCACCGGGTCCGTCGACATCGTCGTGCCGGCGAACGCGTCGGTGAGGCCGATGACCGCGGCGATGTTCCCCGCGGTGACCTCCTCGACCATCAGCCGCTCGGGGCCCATGAACAGCGAGACGTGCTGGATCCGGTTGCGGATCTTCGTCCCGACCACCGCGAGCTCCATCCCCTTCTGCAGCTTCCCGGAGAAGACGCGCCCGGTGGCGATCTCCCCGGCGGCCGGGTCCATCGTGATGTCCGTGACCATGAACGACGTCGGGCCCTCGGCGGAGGTCGCCACCATCGCCTGGCCGACCGACGAGGTCGTGTCGCCCTTCCAGATGTTCGGGATGCGGTACTTCTGCGCGACCTTCGGGCTCGGCAGGTGGCGGACCACCATGTCGAAGACGACGTCGTTGATCTTGGCCCGCTGCGCGATCTCCTTGGTGCGTCCGGTGGAGACGTAGTCGATGATGTCGGGGAACTTGACGCCCGTCTTCTGCATGTACGGGACGCTGATCGCCCAGTTGTCGTAGCCGCTTCCGAACGCGACGGAGCCGTCGCGCGGATCGACGCTCCACTCGTCGACGAACTCCTCCGGGGCCATCCGGCGGATCAATTCGTTCACTTCGGAGATGATCGCGGTGAACCGCTTCTGGAGCGCCTCCGCGGTCAGCTGGAGCTCCTTGATCGCCCGGTCGACCTTGTTGATGAACAGGACCGGCTTCACCTTCTCGCGGAGCGCCTGCCGGAGGACCGTCTCGGTCTGCGCCATCACGCCCTCGACCGCGCAGACGACGACGACCGCCCCGTCGACCGCGCGCATGGCGCGGGTGACGTCCCCGCCGAAGTCGACGTGGCCGGGCGTGTCGATGAGGTTGATGAGGTAGCGGGTGTCGCCGTACTCGTGGACGATCGTGACGTCGGCGTTGTTGATCGTCAGCAGCCGGGCCTGCTCCTGCTCGTCGAAGTTGAGGTAGAGCTGCTTGCCCGCGAGCTCGTTCGAGATCATCCCCGCGGCGGCGAGCAGGTTGTCGGAGAGCGTCGTCTTTCCGTGGTGGATGTGCGCGATGATGCCGATGTTGCGGATCTGGTCCAGATTCCGCATCATGTCGGGAATGGCCTTCGCCAGTTCGGCTCGGATGTGGGTCATGGGTACCTCCGGAGCGCCGACCTATCGCGCCGACTGCGCGACGCGCTCGACCTCTTCCTTGCGCCCGACCGCGTACGACGTCTGATCGCCCTTCGCGGCGAGCCGGATCTCGTCGGCGAGACACGTATGGATCGCCTTGGTCGACTTGTGAGAGCCCTGGATCGCCCCGGCCGCGAGGTTGCGGATCGCGACGTTCAGGCGGCGGGCCGGCGCCGCGTCCACGGCGCGCGGAACGGACATCCCGCCGAACTGGAGGCGGGTCACCTCCTCGCGGGGGGCGGCGTTCTCGACCGCGTCCACGAGCAGCTGGAGCGGGTTCTTCCCCGGCTCCTTCCGCGCGAGCTCGTCGAACGCGCGCCGCACCGTCGCGAGGGCCTTCGACTTCTTGCCGGTGAACTTCGCCCCCTTCATGAGGCAGTTCGCGAGCCGCTCCACGAGATGCATGCGCGTCTTCTGGAACGGCCGGCCGGCGAGCCGCCCCTCGGTGTGCGGGGCGTAGACGGGGTGGAGGTAGAGGTACGGCTGGAGGCCCATGTCGTGGACCTCGATCCCCTCGAACGAGTACTTCCCGAAGAGAGGGGGCAGCGGGAACGGCGGCGGCGGGGCCGCCTCCGGGCGGGTGACGACCGGCCCGGTGTCCTCGCCGGGGTCGGCGGAGAACGTCGGCGGGGCCGGCTCGCGGGATCCGCTCATCGGGCGGGCTTCTCCTTCCGGCCGCGGACGAGCTCATCGAGGGACGTTCCGTTCACTTGGATCACCTTGTAGCGGACCCCGGGGATATCCCCGTAGGACCGACCCATGCGTCCGCCGATCCCCTCGACCAGCACCTCGTCGTGCTCGTCGATGAAGTTGATCGCGCCGTCCCCGACGGCGAACGCCGTCACCTGACGGCCGTTCTTGATCAGCTGGACCTTGACGCACTTGCGGATCGCCGAGTTCGGCTGCTTCGCCTCGACCCCGACCTTCTCGATGACGATCCCGCGGGCTTGGGGCGCTCCCTCGAGGGGGTCGGAGCGCTCCTTCAAGTGCAGCGTCCGCCGCTTGTAGTACCGGTCCGACCAGCGTCGCCGCTGGCGGAGGGTCTCGAGGCGACCGGCGGTGTGGAGTCCGGACGGCGGAGCCATAGGGGATGGGGCCGAGCCACCAGGCCCCGCTATTTAAGTTGCTCCCGTGTCGGGCGAACGCATGACGTCCGGGGAGCCCGGCACCGAGGGGTCGGCGCCGGGAGCGGCGCGGGACCCCGGAGCCGCTCCGACCGCGGAGCCGGTCGCGTGGTCGGCCCTCCGGGCGGAGGTGGCGGCCTGCACCCGCTGCCCCCTCCACCGAAGCCGCACGCAGCCCGTCTTCTACCGCGGGGGGCTCCGTCCGCATCTGGTCGTCGTCGGGGAGGCGCCCGGCGCCCAGGAGGACCGGCTCGGGCGCCCGTTCGTCGGCCGCGCCGGCCGGCGCCTGGACGCCGCCCTCGCGACGGTCGGTCTGGACGAAGCGGAGGTCGGGCTGCTGAACGTCCTCAAGTGCCGGCCGCCCGGCAACCGATTCGATCCCGCGGCGGCGCGGAGCTGCCGCACCCACCTCGACCGTCAGCTGGCGTGGCTCGATCCTCCCCGGCTCGTGACGGTCGGGGCCCGGGCCCTCGCCGCGCTCGACCCGGAGGCGCCTCCGATCCTCCGCTGCGCCGGCCGGCCGCGGACGGCCCTCGGGCGTCCCCTGTTCCCCCTCATCCACCCGGCGGCGGTCCGGTCGCACGCGCTCGCCCGCCGGTGGGCCGATGATGTCGACGCGCTCGGAGCGTGGCTCGGCCGCCGCGGCGCGGGACCGCGGGAAGCCCTTTAATCGACGGCGGGGTCCGGCCGCCATGCGGGCCGTCGAGATGTTCCTCCTCGACGGGTCGTACACCTCGGTCGACGACGGGGTGGTCGTCGAGCTGTTCGGCCGGACGCGGGACGGGAGCCCGATGGTCGCCCGGTACTACGGCTTCCGGCCGTATTTCGTGCTCACCGAGCCGACGCCCGAGGCGCGGGAGCGCCTCGGCAAGGATGCGGAGGTGGTCGAAGTGCGCGACTCCTCCACCTGGATCGACGGCCGGGAGCGGCCCGCGCTCCGGGTCTCGATCCGCCACCCGTGGCTCGTCCCGCAGTACCGGGACCAGTACCGCCGTCCGGGGGACGAGACGAGCGTCCTCTCCTGCGACATCCCGTTCGTCCACCGGTTCCTCTACGACCTCGGGCTCGGCCTCACGGTCGCCTTCGAGGCGGAGGAGGAGCCGCCCGAGGTGCGCGCCCGCTACACGGTGCCCGAGGTCGTCCGCGTCGTCACCGGGGACGGGCACGAGCTCCGGCCCGCGGAGGCGTTCCGACCGCCGCTCCGCGTCCTCTCCTTCGATATCGAGAATTCGATCCGGGCCCGGACGATCTTCACGATCTGCGGCGTGGCCGAGGGCGGCGGCCGGCCGGACCGTTCGTTCCGCCTCGCCGCCGAGAACGAGCGGGAGATCCTGGAGCGGTTCGTCGACGTCGTCCGGGAGGACGATCCGGACGTCCTCACGGGGTACAACATCGGCGGCTACGACTTCCCCCTGCTGCTCGAGCGGGCGAAGGCGGTCGGGATCCCCGAGCTCCGCTTCGGACGGGACCGGGCCGCCCCCACCGAGCTCGGCGAGCGCCTCTGGAAGGTCCACGGCCGGGTCGTGGCGGACGCCTGGTGGTCCGCGCGGCGGGACCTCCGGCCGAAGCAGGAGACGCTCCAGTACGTCGCCCGCACGCTGCTCAACGACTCGAAGCTGGACGTCGACCGCCGGAACATCGACGCGGAGTGGCGCAAGGACCCCGGACGGGTCCAGGAGTACTGCGAGCACGACGCCCTGCTCGCCCTCCGGATCCTCCAGCGGCTCCGCACGATCGACCGGGCCGCCGACATGGCCACCGTCGCCCACCTCCCGCTCGAGGAGGGATTGAACGGACGCACCTCGCTGTTCGTCGACGCGCTGCTCGTCCCGCGCGCCGACCAGCGCGGGGTCGGCGTCCCGATGAACCATTACGCCGGGCGGGACGCGCCGATCGAGGGGGGGTACGTCCACGCGATCCGCCCCGGGATCTACCACTGGGTCGCCGTTCTCGACTTCAAGTCGATGTACCCCTCGATCATCATCAGCAAGAACCTCTGCTTCACGACGCTCTCCCCGGACGGCACGACGGTCGCCCCGTCCGGGGCGCGGTTCCTGCCGGCGTCGACGCGCCGGGGGCTGATCCCCGAGATCCTCGCCGAGCTGCTGGAGAGCCGGGACCGCTTCCGCACCGCCGGCCGGACCGCCGCATCGCCCGAGATCGCCGCCTACTACGACGGCCTCCAGAACGCGGTCAAGATCCTGATGAACTCGTTCTACGGGGTCCTCGCCTCCAGCTTCTACCGCTTCACCAACAAGGAGATCGGCGCGGCGATCACGGCGTTCGCCCGGGACGCGATCACGTCGATCATCCGCGAGTTGGAGGCGGAGGGGCACGAGGTCGTCTACTCCGACACCGACAGCGTCTTTGTCCGCGCGCCGACCCCGACCCTGGAGGGGGCCCGGGAGTTCGGCGAGGCGATCGCCCGGCGGTTCACGGGCGCCGGGGCGACGTTCGAGTTCCAGTCCGTCTACGAGTCGTTCTTCTCCCACGGGGCGAAGAAGCGGTACGTCGGCCGCACGGTCTGGCCCAAGCCCGACCTCGTCGTCCGCGGCTACGAGACCCGCCGGACCGACGCCTTCGACTACCAGTCCGCGGCGCTCCTCGAGGTCTTCGACCTGATCCTCGGCGGCGACACGGAGGGGGCGATCCGCCGCTCCCGCGAGCTGGTCCAGGCGGTGCGGGAGCAGAAGGTCGCCCCCGAGAGCCTCGTGATCTCCCGCTCCGTGCGACCCGAGGGGGAGTACAACCAGGCGACGCGCGACGCGCTGCCGTTCCTGAGGGTGTTCCGTCGGCTGCGGGAGGAGGGATACGACGTGATCCCCGGGATGAAGGTCGCCTGGGTCGTCACGGACTCGCGGCAGACCCCCCAGCAGATCGAGCCGTGGATCGAGGGGCGGCCGTTCTCCGCCGTACCGGACTGGGAGTACTACGCCGAACGGGTCGCGCAGACGCTCGCCCGGGTGACGGAGGTCTTCGACTGGGACGCGGCGGCGCTGCTGCGGGGCAGCCACCAGCGCCGCTTCGGGAACGAGGGGGCGCCGGCGCTCCCCGGCGCCGCGGGACCGCCGCCCGCCTCCCTCGACACGCCGCTTACCGAGGTGGGGGTCCGCCCCCGCCGCCGGACGACCCAGCGGAGCCTGTAGGGGCCCCCCGGCGGCCGGATTCTCCGCGGAGGGTGAGCAGCGCCCCCCCGATCGCGACCGGGATGCCGGCGACCGCGACCCACGGGAGTCCGACCCCGAGCAGGAGCGCGCTCAGCAGGAGGGTGAAGACCGGGATGCCGGTCATCAGCATCGGCGGGATGGCGATCCCCGCCCGCTCGATGGCGGTGAAGTAGAGGAACGGCCCGAGCCAGAAGGTCGTCACGCCGGTCGCCGCCAGGAGCAGCAGGGCCGCCGGCGAGACCGAGCCGAGGGAGGCGAGCCCGCCGGGCAAAAGCGGGCTGATCGCCAGCGAGAGGAGGACGGCCGCCCCGGTCGACTGGGCGACGACCGCGGTCGGCGGCTCCCGCTCGTTCGCTTGCGCCGAGAGGAGGAAGTAGACGGCGACGAAGAGGGGGACGGCGGGGAGGACCGCCCACCCCGGGCCGTGGACGATCCCGAGTGCCTGGCCTCCGGCGATCGTGAGCGTGCCTCCCGCCAGCGACAGCAGGAGGCCGAGGGTGAACGGGGCGGTGCCGATCCGCCCCCGGTGGCTCGACCAGAGGGCGGCGACGAGGAGGGGGGTCGCGACGACGTCGCCGATCAGCGAGAGGAGCGAGGTGTCGACCGGGCCGAGCAGGTACGTCCCGGCGAGCACCGAGAGCTGCATCCCGACCAGGAGGCCCGCGCGCCCCCAGCCCTGCGGGTGCCGCCCGAGGGCGAACGCCCGTCGGGCCGTGCCGAGGCGCCCGGCGTGCACCAGATAGGCGATCCCCCCGAACAGGAACGGGTAGACGATCGTCGCGGCGGGGCTGGCCCCGGCTCGGGCGCCGATCACGAGCGGATAGTAGAGCGCCCAGAGGAACGCGGCGCCGAGGGAACACGCCACCGCGGCCCGGACCGCCCCGCGGCCGTCGCTCACGGAGGGGCGAGCGGCCCCGGTCCTTAGGGATTGTTCCACCGGCCCCGGGACCGCTCAGCCATACCCTTTGTACCGCAATCCCAGCGCGGGCAGCTCGACGCCCCGCCCGCGAGCGACGACCCCGATCGGCGATGCGTCCGGGGCTCCCGCGCCGGCCAGGGCCACGAGCACGTCCCGACTCTGCCCGGGGGCGACGGCGACCAGGAACCCCACGCCCATGTTGAACGTCTGGTACATCTCCTCCGGGGCGATCCGGCCGAGCTCCTGGACCCAGGAAAAGAGCCCGGGGACCTCCGGCCATTCCGTCAACGAGAACCGGACCTCGCGGTTCAATCGCACGAGGTTGCGGACCCCGCCGCCCGAGAGGTGGGCGAGGCCGTGGACGCCCGGCTCGTCGGCGACCGCCTCGACCGCGGCCGAGTAGATGCGCGTCGGCCGCAGGATCTCCCGCCCGACGGGCCCCCGGCCGCCCGGCCGGGGGCGCCCGAGGTCGATCCGGGCGCGCGCCAGCAGTCGACGCACGAGCGTGAGCCCGTTGGCGTGGAACCCGTTCGAGCGGAGGCCGATCAGCACGTCGCCCGGGCGGATCCGGGCGCCGGTGATCGGGACCCGGCGGCCGGGAAAGAAGCCAATCGCCGTTCCCCCGAGATCGGTGCCGCGGACGATCGACGGGACGACGGCGGTCTCGCCGCCCAGGAGAGAGCAGTCGGCGGCCCGGAGGCCGCGCGCGAGCCCGCGACCGATCGCCGCGAAGATCGCCGGGTCGGGTCGTCGGCAGAGGATCACGTCGACGAGGCCGGCGCTCCGGGCCCCGAGCGCGGCCAGATCGTTTACGTTGACGCCGACGATATCCTCCCCGACCTCCTCCCAGCGGCCGAGCGCCTCGGCGAGGAGGACCTTCGTGCCGACCGTGTCGGTCGTGATCGCGATCGTCTCGCGTCCGATGCGGATCAGCCCGGCGTAGTGCCCCGCCGGTCCGATCGGCTTCCCGTGCGCCGCCGAGGCGCGATACCGCGCCGCCCCGACCAGCGCCGCGAGCGCCCGGGCGACTTCGGAGCGGTCGACCCCGCTCCGGGCGTACGTCCAGCCGCTCCCGCGCGCCGTACCGCTCCCCTCGGACGGAGGAGCCTTCCCGGCCTCATGAGCTTGCGGTCCGGCCCACGGTCGGGTTCTATAGTCGGTCGCCCTCCTCTCCTCGATGCAGCGGCGGACGGACCCGGACCGAGGGGAGGCTGCCTCCCCCGAAACGTCGCTCATCCTGGCGGGCCGAGCGTTCGTGGGGGGACGCCTCCAATCGGTCGAAGTTGCGCTCGCCGACGACGGGACGATCCGGTCGATCGGCAAGGTCCGCACGGGCGCCCCCCGGCACGACGTCGGCGAGTCGGTCCTGCTCCCCGCGGCGACCGATCTCCACGTCCATTTCCGCGAGCCCGGAGGCTCCCGGACCGTCGAGGACCTCGCCTCGGGCACGCGCCAGGCGATCCTGGGCGGGGTGGCGCTCGTCGGGGAGATGCCGAACACGGTCCCGCCGGTCGACGACGTCGAGCGCCTGGAGGAGAAGGCCCGGCGGATCCCGGGACGCGCGGCGACCGACGTCCTGCTCTACGCGGGGGTCGGTCGACCGGCGGCGCTCCCGGCGCTCGCCGCCCGCGCCGGGGCGTTCAAGATCTTCCTGAGCCCGACGACGGGGGTCCCCGAGCCGCCGCCGCCCGAGGCGCTCCCGGGTCTTCTCCGGACCCTGGCCGATCTCGGGCTACCGGTCAGCGTGCACGCCGAGGAGCCCTCGGAATTTGTGTCGGAGCCGCCGCC
>JAJZDF010000013.1 GCA_021828715.1 Thermoplasmata archaeon | reverse complement strand
GACGCCGTTCCGGGTCGCCCTGGTCGGGGGCCGGGTCCCCGTCTCGTTCGGAGATGTGGTCCCGGACCGGAGCTGGGGATGGTCGATCCTCAGCGCCGACACGATCGCCGTACGGCTCGCCGCGGAGCTTCCCGCCGCGCGAGCCCTCTTCGTCAGCGATGTTCCGGGCGTCCTCTCGCCGGACCCCGCGGGCCGACCCCGCGTGGTGCCCGAGATCGACGCAGCCACCCTGGAGCGGCTCCGGCCAGCGCCCGGCGCCGCGGACGTGACGGGAGGGATCCGGGGGAAGGTGGGAGCGATGCTCGCCATCGCCGAGGGCGGCGTGGACGCAGCGCTTATTAGCGGACTCAAGGATGGAGAACTCTCGCGCGCGGTGCGAGGGGAATCCGTCTACGGGAGCTGGGCCCACGCGAGATCCCCCGATCCCCCCGGACGCGACCGGGCTCGACCTCAGCCACCGTAAGGCCGAGCACGTCAAGGTCGTGCTGGAGCGGAAGGTCGAGGGCCGCTACCGGTACTGGGACGACATCCAGCTTGTCCACCGGGCGCTGCCCGGCATCGACTTCGACGAGGTCGACCCGACGACCGATCTGCTGGGCCACCGTCTCGCCGCCCCGATCGTCATCACCGGGATGACCGGGGGCTTTCCGGACGCGAAGAAGATCAACGAGAACCTGGCTCGGGCCGCCGCGGACGTCGGGGTCGCGCTCGGCGTCGGGAGCGAACGGGCCGCGATCGTGAAGGGCCAGTACCCCGAGAGCTACTCGATCGTCGCCGACTACGCGGTCCCCCTCAAGTTCGCGAACATCGGGGCTCCCCAGCTCGTCCCGCAGCGCCCGGGCGATCCCGTGCTGGGCCTCGACGAGGTGCGTCGGGCGATGGCGCTGATCCATGCGGACGTTCTCGCGATCCATCTGAACTTTCTCCAAGAGATGGTCCAGCCCGAGGGCGACCGCCGCGCCCGCGGCGTCCTCGACCGGATCGCCGAGCTCGCGGCGGCAATCCCGGTTCTCGCCAAGGAGACGGGGGCCGGGATCTCCCGGGCCGTGGCCGAGGAGCTCCGGGCCCGGGGGGTCCGGGGGTTCGACGTGAGCGGCACCGGCGGGACGTCGTTCGCCGCCGTGGAGCATTACCGGGCCTTGGAGCAGGGCGCCCGCCGGGAGGCGCGCGTCGGACGGACGTTCTGGGACTGGGGGATCCCCGCTCCGGTCTCGCTCGTCCAGCTCCTCCCGCTCGGGCTCCCCGTCATCGCGAGCGGAGGGGTCCGCAGCGGCCTCGACGTCGCCCGCGCCCTCGCCCTCGGGGCCTCCGCGGCCGGGACCGCCGGCGGCATCCTCCGCGCCGCGTCGCAAGGGTACGGGGAGACGCGGGAGGAGCTCGAACACCTGGTCCACGAACTCAAGGTCGCGATGTTCCTCACCGGGTCGCGGACGGTCGCCGAGTTGCGGCGCGTCCCCCACGTGATCACGGGGGAGAGTCGGCAGTGGCTGGCGTGACCCCCGAGCCCGCGACCACCCCGGAGGGGATCCACCGGGCCAAGCTCGCCGCCGTCCGCCGCGGGGGGGGACCGATGCCGACGAACGCGACCTGGATCGATTCGCTCCCTCCCGCGGAACGCGCCGTCTACGACGGGGTGATCCGCCGCAAGCCGTCGCGCGCCCTCTCGGGGGTCGCGGTCGTCGCCGTGATGACCGCGCCGTCCACCTGCCCGCACGGTCGCTGCACCTACTGCCCGGGCGGGGTGGAGAACGGGAGTCCCCAGAGCTACACGGGAGAGGAACCGAGTGCGCTCCGGGGAGCCCAGTTCCGCTGGGACTCGGCGGCGATCACCCGGAGCCGGATCCAGACCCTGACCGAGCTCGGACACCCGACCGGGAAGGTCGAGGTGATCGTGATGGGAGGCACGTTCCCGGCCCGGCCCCGGGCGTACCAGACGGAGGTGCTGCGCGGGATCTACGACGGGCTCAACGGCCGTGCCTCTGCGGACCTCGCCGAGGCGATCTGCACGAACGAGTCGGCGGCCCACCGGATGGTCGGCCTCACCGTCGAGACCCGGCCCGACTGGTGCGACGGCCGGGTGCTGCCGTTCCTCTTGGACGCGGGGGTGACGCGGGTGGAGGTGGGTGTCGAGTGCCTGCGGGACGAGGTGCTCGCCACCGTCGGACGGGCCCACGGGGTCGGGGACGTCGAGCGGGCGACCCGAGAGGCGAGGGATCGCGGGCTCAAGGTCGGCTTCCACCTGATGCTCGGGCTGCCGGGGATGGACCCGGAGCGGGACCTCGCCGACTTCCGCCGCCTCTGGACGGACCCGGCGTTCCGGCCGGATTTCCTCAAGATCTACCCGACCCTCGTCCTGCCGGGAACCGGGCTCTACGACGAGTGGAAGGCCGGCCGTTACCGCCCGTACGACGTCGAGACGGCCGCCGACCTGCTGGCGCGGATGAAGGAGATCGTGCCGCCGTGGGTCCGCATCCAGCGGATCCAGCGGGACATCCCGTCTCGCCTGGTCGCCGACGGCGTCCGCTCGAGCAACATCCGGGAGCTCGCCCGCGCCCGTCTCGCCGCCCGCGGCCTCCGCTGCCGCTGCCTGCGATGCCGAGAGCCCGGCCGCCGCGCCACCCCGCCCCCCGAGGCGTTCCGCCCCGTCGAGGTCGACTACCCGGCCTCCGGCGGCGACGAGACGTTCCTGTCGTTCGAGGAGCCCGAGAGCGACACCGTCGCCGGTTTCCTGCGCCTCCGCTTCCCGTCGGGCAGCACCGACGGGGGCGTTCCGTCCGCCGTCATCCGGGAGCTGAAGGTCCTCGGCCGCTCCGTGCCGGTCGGCGGGGGAGGGGGACATCCCACCGAGTACCAGCACCTCGGGTTCGGACGGCGGCTCGTCGAACGGGCGGAGGCACGGGCCCGGGCCGCCCACGCCGACCGGATCTTCGTCACGAGCGCCGTCGGCACCCGCCCGTACTACCGATCGCTCGGCTACGCCGCGGACGGGCCGTGGATGTCGAAGCCCCTCGCCCCGTAGGCGGAACCATCCGCCTCGCGCGAAAGCTTTAGACCCGCCGGTGCCCCGGGCGGGGACGATGCCGACCCGACCGGAAGTGGGGTTCGCGGCGACCGGGGCGGTTCGGCGCCGGTGCCGGTGCGGCCACCTGCCCCCCGACCACATGGCGGTCGCCCCGATCGGGACCTCGGGGAACTTCCGGCTCGATCCGAGCGCCTCGTGCGCGATCTGCGGCGAGGCCGCCTGCCGGAGATACGCCCCGGAGTAGCTCCGCTCAGCCGTAGGCGGCCTTGAGCAGGAACTCCTTCAACCGGTGCAGCCGGTCGTCCCAGAAATGGAAGTGCCACGAGCGGGCGTCCTCCCACTCCTTTCCGCTCCCCCATCCCAGGTGCTCGAGGGTGATGTCGATCCCCTCGGGAGACTCCTGGAGGCGCACGTAGACCTCGGTGGCGGGCGGGGATCCGTTCATCAGGGCGGCGAACTCGGGGGGCCCCTGCCAGGTGAACCGCAGGTCGACGTCCGGTGCGAGGGCCGTCACCACTCCCCGGCTCTCGAAGGCCACCGGCTCCTTCCATCCGAGCACGTACGGGCCCCCGGCGCGGGCCTCGACCTCGGCGGTGTCGGCGAGCCATCCCACGATCTGGGCCGCCTCCGTGAATCCGGCGAAGATCATCGGGATCGGCAGCGGAACCGTCACCTGAATGAGGATCGGATCGAGCGTATCGTCCACGGTCACCCTCCTCCGCGCCGCATCCCTAAAGGCTTTCCCCGTCGAGGACCGGCACGCCCGCGCCTGGGCGGGGTCCGCGGTCCGGCGTGACAGCGCCCGGGCGGCAGCACCGCGTCGGCTTCCACCTCGACCAGGAACTCCGGACGGATCAGCGCCCGGACCTCGACCATCGTCGTCGCGGGCCGTATACCGGCAAACCGCTCGCCGTGGGCCCGGCCGTACTCCTCGAAGCGCGAGATGTCGGTAACGAACAAGCGGGTCCGCACGACGTCCTCGAGACGTGCCCCGGCCGCCCGCAGGGCCCGCTCGATGATCGCGATCGCTTCGACGGTCTGTCGGTATGGATCCCCCGCCCCGACGACCGTGCCGTCGGCCCCGACCGCCGTCGTCCCGGCCACGAAGACCTGGGCGCCGACCCGGACCGCCCGCGCATAGCCGACCGTGGCTTCCCACGGGGCCCCGCTCCCGACCACCCGCCGCCGCATCGGCTCCGGACTCGAGCAGGTGGCGCGCGGTATAGGGTTGGCGGCGGAGGCACGTTCATATAGCGTGGCAGGGTGAGCGGGCCTCGACTGGGACTGTGGGGTAGCTTGGTCCATCCTTCGGGGTTCGGGACTCCGAGACGCCAGTTCAAATCTGGCCAGTCCCACTTGCGGGCGTCCCCGTGCGGCGGACGGGGGGCGCCCGCCGGCGCCCCCGGCTCAGAGCGAGTCGACCAGTTTCCGGAGGACCGGACCCCCGTCCTCCAGGAAGGGACCCCCGTGATACGTGAGCAGCGACGAGACGGCGAGCTGTCCCATGCGTCGGGCGGAGATCTGGGCGGTGGGGGTGTGGAGCGTGTGCTCCGGAGGGGAGAGGCCGATGCCCTGCTCCGCGCCAAAAAAGAGGTCGCCGGAGAAGAGGAGCTTCCGGGTCGGCTGGTAGAAGGTGAGGTGGCCCGGGGTGTGGCCGGGGGTGTGGTAGGCGATGAGCCCGCCGGCGGCGTCGATCTCGTCCCCGTCCTTGAGGGTCTCGTCGACATGGAACGGCTCGGCGGGCGGCATTCCGGGGCCGGCATACTTCGGCCGCTCGGCAAGGTACGCCGCCTCGATCCAGTGGGCGAACGTCCGTGCCCGGGTGAGGCCGGCGAGCGCCTTCAGCGACCCCGTGTGGTCGAGGTGGAGGTGCGTGATCAGGATCTTCTTGATCGCGCTCGGCTCCACACGGATCTTTTGGAGGTACGCCGCGACCTTCTCCGAGGCGCCGGGTAGCCCCGTATCGATGAGCGTCCAGGTCGCCCCCACGTCCCGGACCAGATAGACGTGGGTGGTGAAGCTGGGGTCGGGGTCGATGCCGTCGATCACGTGGATGCCGGGGAGGATCTCGGTCATAGCGGCCGAGGGAACCCGCGCAGCTAGAAAACGCCGGCCGCCCTCTGGGTCCGGGCGACCCCGGCCGCCCCCTACGGAAGGGGGGGTTCCCGGCCAGCGGAGGTTTGATATACCCGAGGTCGCCAGAATCGGCGCATGTCCCGCCGCATGTGGTCGTTGGTGCTCGTCGCCGCCCTGCTGGTCTCGTCGCTGTTCGTGATCGCCGCGCCGCTCTCGACGACCGCTGCGTCGCCGACCGGAACGGGAAGTTCCGGGCTCCGGCCCGCGGCCGGTTTCGTCGTGGTCTATCCGTACTCCGGCTACGGATACACGACGTCCTTCTTCCCGGGGAGCAGTCCGTCGGGAACGCTCTACTTTGCGGTTCACGACACGAGCGGAGCGACCTCCGCCACCGTCACCCTCACCGACCCGAACGCGACGCGGGACAGCGTCGGTTCCCCGGCGTTCCACGCCACGGTCCCGATCGGACCGAGCGGCTGGTACTACTCGTGGCTCTCCGGCGGCCACTACACCTTCCCCAACCTGCCCGTGGGAGGGATATGGAACCTCACCGCCTCGGCGGCGAACGCGAGCCAGTACAACACGACGATCACGATCTCCACCTTCTCCACCGACCTCGTCGCCAGCGTCTTCTACGGCGCCCTGGTCGTGCCGGGGGAGTCGGTCACGCTCTCCTACTTCATCACGTCCGACTACACGGAGGGGAACTACTACGGCGTCACCAACCTGACCCTGTACGGCCAGTACTTCGGGAAGAACGACAGTCTCCAGCCGATCGTCCCCGGCGAGTTCACCCAGCGACTGGCAGCCGGCACCGCCACCGGAATGTGGACGTTCGACGTCCCCGACAACGCCACCCCGAACATGCCCCTCAACTTCACCCTCTCGGCGGCCGTCGTCTCGAACGGCCGGCTGGCGGAGCGCCAGAGCTCGAACTTCGGCGTCTACATCGGGATCCCGACGGTCGAAGCGGTCTACGTTTCCGAGACCCCGAACCTGTGCGCCGGCTATTCCGGCGGCCAGTTCGTCCCCGGTGAGACGGTGTTCGGCTGCGTGGAGGCCGGCGCCAGCTTCTACGGCGGGGGCGGCTTCACCGGGGTACCCGGGCTGGCGCTGACGTTCGGTTACTGGAACGGCACCGGTACGATCGCCCCGAGCGGGGCGACGACCCAGGCCACGACGAACTCCTCGGGGTTCGCGACGTTCTCGTTCACCCCGACCAGCCCCCCGTTCCGCACGAGCGTCACGCTCGCCCCGTCCCTCGACGACGCCGTCAACATCACGGCGTCCGACCCGGTGGCCACCAACCACGGGGGCCTCTGGAACTGGACGGCGGCCTTCAACGAGACGTTCTACCTCGGGGGCAACGCCGCGACCGGGGACATCGCGGTCTCCCTCGACCGCTCCACCTACGCGCCCGGCGCCAACGTGACCGTCCACTGGGCGCTCGGGAGCTCCGACCCGGCGACCGTCGGGAACCTATCGGCCCAGAGCTGGGAGATCGCGAGCGCCTCGACCGGCCTCACCCTCGCGGTCGGAACGATCTCGAGCTCGGCGACCGTCGGGAGCTTCAGCGCGGCCCTGCCGGCCGGATTCCTGGGTCCGTTCGATGCGTACGTCTACGGCACCAACGGCACCGTCGGGATCTACGGCTACAGCCAAGGCTACGTCTCCCCGCCGACCCTCGTGCTGGCGAACCCCTCGGAGTACTACGGCCCGGGGTCGACCGTCAGCGTGACGGCGGCCGGGAACTTCCTCCCCTCGGGGGCGACGATCGGTTACATCGTCACCGCCTACTACTACACCCCCCAGGGCTACTACCAGAACCAGGGTATCGTTAGCAGCGGGACGGTCGCCAACGGATCGAGCTTTTCGATCTCCGTCCCGTCCGCGGACCCGCCCGGAGAGTACCAGGTCGAGGCGTGGGTCACCGCGCCGGGCGGCAGCATCGTCGCGACCGCCACCCAGTACTCCTACCTCTCGAGCGGCTACTCCGTCCTGCTCGGCATCCAGACGTTGTCGAAGTACTCGGACGGCAGCTTCCAACCGGGCGAGACGGTGACGTTCACCTACTCGATCACGGCGTACGGCGCGGCCGCCCTCCCCTCGATCGTCTCCTACCAGGCGGCGATCTTCGACACCGTGGTCGCGCTCTCCTTCCAGGGGGGTTCGACGTCGGGAACCTTCCAGCTGACGATCCCTTCGAACCAGCCCGCCGGGGCGGTAGAGGTGGAGTTCGGGGCCCTCGGCCAGGGACTCAACGGCCCCAACTGCTCCCCTTCCGGCTGCAGCGGGTACACGTTCCTCATCGTCAACCCGAACCCGTCGGCGCTGAGCCTCGACCTGGCGCCCGGCTCCGGCGTGACGGTCGGCTGGCTGATCCTGCTGGTGCTGATCGCGGTGGTCGCCATCGCCCTCGGGCTTCTGCTGATCCGCCGGCGCCGCACCCCGCCCGCGACCGGCTCGGCAGCACCGCCCCCGAACGTCATGTCCCCTCCGGCCCCGGCCCCGAGCTCGCCGGCACCCCCCGAATGGAAGGAGCCCCAGTCGACGACCGCGGGGCAGCCTCCGATGCCCGAGCCTCCGTCCGGTTCGGCGTAGGGCGCCCGAAGCCGTTCCCGAACCCTTTCCCGATCGCCGCCCGCGGCGGGCGCCCGGCCTACGGCTCGTCGCGGCGCAGGCGCCCCAACGACTCCACCGAGGCGATCGCCTCGGTGGGGGAGAGGCCGCCGAAGTCGAAGATGCCGAGAACCTCGTCGACCCCAATCTTCGCGAGCGCGGCGAGCCGGGCCTCCACCTCGGAGGGGGAGCCGAAGGCGGCCAGACCGGCCGTCTCGAGCGCGGCCGGCTCGACCTGCCGGGCGTCGCGTTGGGCCTTCGCCTCCAGGTGAGGGCTCCCGAGATGGTGGCGGTCGTCGAGGTAGCGCCGGAACGCGGCGCGCGCGTGGGCCGGATCGGGGCCGGCGTAGACGTGCAGGGCGACCGCCACCTCCTGCCGGGCGTCCGGCCGCGCGGCGGCCCGAAACTCGCGGATCTCCTCCGCGAGCTCCTCGAGGTCCCGGACCGTGGCGTACGGGATCAGCGCCACGGAAGCCCCGCGTCGGGCCACGTACGGGATGGCCTCGCGCCGCTGCACGGCGATCCAGAACGGCGGGTGCGGCCGCTGGACGGGAAGCACGTTGAGGCGCACGGGGGGATCCCCCGGGCCGCCCGCCTCGACCGGCTCGCCGGCCATCGCCCGTACGAGGGTGTCGTAGGCCCGGTCGAAGCGCTCGTGACGGCTGGCCGGGTCGATCCCGTATCCCGCGAACTCCGCCGGAATGTAGCCGCTGCCGAGGCCCATGTTCACGCGACCCCCGACCAGGCGGTCGAGCAAGGCGTACTCCTCGGCGAGGTCGACCGGGCGGTGGAACGGGAGCACCGCGACCAGGGCGCCGAGCCGGAGCCGGGTCGTCCGGGCGCCGCACGCCGCGAGGAGGACCGGGGGCGACGGACAGAGGCCCGTGGCGGTAAAGTGGTGTTCCGCGACCCAAAGCCCCGAGAAGCCGGCGCGGTCGGCCGCTTCCGCGAGCGCGATCGCCTCCCGGGGACGGTCGCGACCGGGCCCGGCATCGTCCAGGACGGTGAAGACCGACAGCTTCACGGCCGCACGACCGGGGTCCGGTAGATGGCCTTGGCGGGTCGGAACGGACCGGACCATCGGAGAGAAACCCTAAGACCCCGTCCGGCCCGTCGGGCGCCCACGGGCTGGTAGATCAGCGGAAGATCGCCGGTTTTGCAAACCGGAGGTCTCGGGTTCAAATCCCGACCAGTCCACTCCCCAAAGGGGACGTACGCGTTCGGCCCCGAGAGGGGCCCGGGTCAGCGGAGGATGGCGTAGAGGTTCGCTGACGGAGATTCCCCACGCAACTTCCAGGTACCGGGCACGCTCCGCAAGCGCGTGAGCGCCTCCGCCCCTTTCGAGTTCCTCCGCCTACCCACGATCTTGCGGATCACCACCGCCCCCTCGATCGACCGCTCCGCTCGATTGTTCGTCGCCTCGACCCGCGAGTACCGCAGGAACGTCCGCCACGATGCTCGACCGCTCTCGAGGTACGTCACCACCTTCCGCACGCCGCGCGCCCAGCTCTTCCGGAACCGCTCCCCCAACTCCGCGAGCGGGCGCTCAGCCCACGCTAGGCGACAAGTCCGCGCTCGGGGGCTCGCGTGCTCGAGGTTCCGGGTGACCCTTGCGTAGATCTCGTTGAGCGCGGCGTACAGTTCCTTCCCCCGTGCGCTCTCCTCCGCCCCGACCTTCGCCACCCGAAGCAGGTGAGCCCATCACCGTTGGAGGAGCCAGCCCGCGTGGGGATACGACTTCCAGCCATCGCAGACGACCAATTTCCCAACGAACCCCTC
>JAJZDF010000012.1 GCA_021828715.1 Thermoplasmata archaeon | reverse complement strand
GTTGAGCGCCGTCTCGACGTCGAGGAGGTTCGTGTACGACGGAGAATCCCCCTTCAGGACCTCGAACGGCCGGGGGCGAAAGCCGCTCCCGGGCCCGGGCGGTACGGTGTAGACCGCCGCCTTCTGGTGGGGGTTCTCGCCGTAGCGCAGGCGCATCGGCTCCCGACGCAGCAGGAGCGACTCGGGGAACGGATCGGCCGCGTCGGCCGAGCGGCCGAACGCCGCCGCTATCGCGAGATCGTACTCCGCGACCCGCCCGAACGCCCGGGCCGCGAGGCGGGCGCGTGCCCCGCCGGACACCCGGCCCGCGTGGTCCCGCATCTCGGCGAGGAGCGGCGCATACTCTTCGGGGTCGGTGACGACGGCGACCGCCGCGTGGTTCTTCGCGGCGGCGCGGGCGAGGGTGACCCCGCCGATGTCGACGAACTCCTCGCGGTCGTCCGCGTCCGGCACCTCGGCGAGATGGCGCTCGAACGGGTAGAAGGTGACCGCCACGAGGTCGAACGGCAGCAGCCCGCGCTCCGAGAGTTCGCGGCGTCCCTCGGGGCTCCGCGGAGCGAGGATCCCGCCGAGGAGGGCCGGGTGGAGCGTTTTCAGCCGTCCGCCGAACCACGACCCGATGCCGGTCAACTCCTCGGCGGCGCGCACGGGCACGTCCGCGGCGGCGACCGCGGCCCGCGTGCCGCCGGTGGCCCAGAGTTCGACGCCCAGTTCGGCCAAGCCCCGGGCGAACTCCTCGATGCCCCGCTTGTCGTCTACCGACAGCAGCGCCCGCGTCACGCGCACCGAGGAATCGGACCCGGACTCCACGCGCCTTACCCCGAACGGGGAGGAAGGGGGAGAGATAAGTTCCGCGGCCAAGGGCGCGGGCCCCCCCGACGGGGCGCCTCCGGGGAGACCGCCCAACGCACGCCCTCCGATGGATCCTCGCAGGAGGGAGACGTGCCGGCAGAACACCTCCCGGGGCGCCGCACCCGCGAGGAAGGGACCCCGTGCGCGGCCGTCTCCTTCCGTCGACCTCTTCCCGACCGTGACGCACGAGGGACGCCCGGGCTGCCGCCGACCTTCCAGGAGCGTATGCCGGCGCGGGGGGTTCTTCGTCCCGGTACCGGCGAGCGACCGGTTCGTCTCTCCGTCAACGTCGGGACGTTTCCACCCGTCGCGCAGGCGGCGGCCCGGCCGGGCGATCCCCGGCCGCGAGCCACCGCTTCGCGCCGACCAGCGTCCCCCAGGCGCGCACGGTGGAGAGCCGACCCCCGCCGGGCAGCGGTCCGTTCCACGCCGCCCGGGCGGCGGAGGCGTCCCGGTGGCCGACCTCCGCGATCGCCCGGCGGCCCTCCGACCGGACGACCCGCAGCGGAGCGGCGACCGGACCGAGCCGTCCGCGCAGCAGGGCCTCCCACGCCCGAGGGAAGGGAGGCGGAAGGAGTTCCCCCGCGACCTCGACGCCGAGGTAGCGGGGGCGCGGCGCGTCGGAGCGCCTACCGGACGAGGTCGATGACTTCCTCGGATTCACCGGCGGCGTAGCCCCCCTTCTGTCCGAGGAGGCTGGTCGCGCGCACGCCCGTGATGATGAGGAGCACCTTGATGGTGTTCTCCATCTCGGGAGAGTTCTCGACCGAGCAGCCCCAGATGATGCGGGCCCGCTTGGAGATCTTGCCGCCGACGAGGGCCGCGGCCTTCTCGGCCTCGCTGACGGTCATCGTCGGACCGCCGATCACGCGGACCAGGGCGCCGGTCGCATCCTTGAGTTCGACGCTGCCCAGGAGCGGGGAGGTGAGCGCCTCGGTGACCGCCTCGGTCACCCGGTCGGTCGCGCTCTCGCTCTCGCCGAGCCCGATCAGCGCGACCCCGCCGTCCTTCATGACGGTCAGGATGTCGGCGTAGTCGAGGTTGACGAGGCCGGGCCGCGTGACGATCTCGGTGATCCCCTTGATCGCGGTCATGAGGCAGGCGTCGGCGAGCTTGAACGCGGCGTCGAGGGGCATCCGGGGGACGAGCTCGAGGAGCTTGTCGTTCTGGATGACGATCGTCGTGTCGCAGACGCGGCGCAGGCGTTCGAGGCCGTCACGGGCCTGCTCCATACGCGCCGCCCCTTCGCCGGCGAACGGAAGGGTGACGACGCCCATCGTGAGCGCGCCCGCCTCCTTCGCAAGCCGGGCGACCAGGTGCGCGGAACCGGTTCCGGTCCCGCCGCCCATCCCGGCCGTGATGAACACGATGTGGGCCCCGTTGAGGAACGCGCGCAGCTCCTCCTCGTTCTCCCGGGCCGCCTCCTCCCCGATCTCCGGTCGGGCGCCCGCGCCGAGCCCCTTCGTCGCGCGGCGGCCGATGAGGATCTTTCGGGGGGCGTGGATCGTGAGCAGATGCTTCGCGTCGGTGTTGATGGCGCACATCTCGGCGCCCTGGATCCCGTCCTCGACGCAGCGGTTGATGGTGTTGGAGCCGCCCCCGCCGCATCCGACGATGCGGATGTTGACCTTCAGCGTCTCCGCCAGCTTCGCCAGCTCGGCGTCGTCGGCGCTTCCGTAGGTCGTCGGTGCGGGCTTTTTCTCCTCCACCAGGCTCTGGTTCTCCTGGTGCCGGGCGATTGCTTCCTGGATGATGGACTTCATCGTTGGTACCCCGTCCTGTTTGTCAGACGAGCGTCATACGCTCTGGAGGAGCAGTCGGGGGGTTCGTAGATAAACATTTGCGTTGAGCGGAAGGTGGGAGAGGTCACTCCGGACGGTTCGATAGACTCGCACCGCCAATTCCCCCGGCTGGATTCGCGCACGGCCCCCGCGCGAGAGCTGAAGGCGCGGGAGGCGAGTGGGGGTTCGAGGTCGAGGGGGCGATCTCGGGGAGCGGGCGGGGACGGACCCGCGGTCGTCCTCGACGCTTCCCCGGGAACCTCTCCCCCGCCTCGAAGATCGGGGTGGTCGCCGGCACCAGCCGTACCTCGCTCGAGGTCACATCTTTGACATACGGTTCGTTCCGCGCCCTCAGCGGGTCCCCGTAACGGGAGATTCGGTACTCCCCCGCGTTGGCGGGTCGTCGGGCCGTGCCGTCAGAGCCCACTTCCAGGTCCCTGGGCTCCGGCAAGCGCACGGAGGGGGTCAGCTGGAGAAGGCGGTGCCCGGGCGTGGGGTAGTCCGGGGCGTGGGGGATGATCCCCCGCTTGACCATCCTCCGGGCGATCTCTTCCGGGCCCCGATAGTCGACGAGCGGCTCCCCAGATGACCCGCCAGAGGACGAAGGACTGGGGGAGCTGGTACTGCCCCCCCCGCTTACCCCGGTTCATGGCGGAAAGTTCCTGGTCCCCGTGGCGAAGGGGGCGAAGGTCGAGGTAGAACTCGCCGCGAAGGACGAGGGCCTCGTTGCCGGCTCGCCAGTCGCGGGCGACGTGGCAGGGATTGCCCCGTCGAGCGGACATCCCCGCCGGGCGGAAGCAGAGGGGGTCGTTCCCTCCCCTCCACTCGAGCTGGCGGTCCGGGCTCATTCAACACCGAAATCCTACCCCTTACCGTTCTCTCCGGGGGCGTCATCTACCCATTTTCACATACCACCAAGGTTTACCTGTGCCTCGGCATCCGGGCTGCGGCGCTTCGATTGTCGGCAGGAGAGGGCAAGGGTCTGAACGCGAGGCGCGCCGAGAGGCGCCGGCCGCACTTCCATCGCGCCCTGCTGTGTACGCTCGGCCCGAGCTCCCTCAATCCGCCCGTGATCCGCGGCTTGGAGGCCGCGGGGGCCACGGGCTTCCGGATCAATCTCTCCCACACTCGGCTGGACGATCTAGAGGGGGTCCTTGGGCGGGTGCGGGAGGCCAGCCCGGTGCCGGTCACCCTGGACACGGAGGGTGCCCAGATCCGGACCGGCGACATGGGAGAGGGAATCACGCTGAAGACGGGCCGCCGCGTTCGATTGGTCGCGGCCGACGTCCGGGGCGACGAATCGACCATCCCGCTGCACCCGGGGAACGTGGTCCATAAACTCCGCCCACGCGCCCGCGTCAGCGTCGACTTTTACTCCGCGCTGCTCCGGGTCGACCGGGTCACCGGGCACGACGCCGAAGCTGTAGTGATCTCGGGCGGCCGGGTCAAATCCCATCGCGCGGTTTCCGCTTACCCCGCCCCGGCATTGCCGATGTTCTCCCGGAAGGACCTGGCCGCCGTTCGGATCGGTCGGAGCTCCGGGATCCGGGATTATGCCATCTCCTTCTGCGACCGACCCGAGGCCGTGCTTGAGCTCCGGAGACGGGTAGGGAAGGAGGCGACGATCTACGCGAAGATCGAAAGCCGTCAGGGCGTGGAGCACCTGGCCGAGATCGCCTTCTATGCCGACCGGCTCATCGTCGATCGCGGCGATCTCTCCCGAGAGGTGCAACTTGCGGCCATCCCGCTCCTGCAAAAGGCCATCATTCGCAAGGCGAACGCGCAGGGGACCCCCGTCTACGTCGCGACCAATCTCGTCGAGTCGATGGTGACGACCCCCCAGCCAAACCGGGCGGAGGTCAACGACGTGATCAACACGCTGCTGGATGGGGCCAGCGGCCTCGTTCTGGCTGCGGAAACGGCCATCGGCAAGTATCCGGTCGAAGCCGCGGAGCAGGTCGCCGGCTGGATGTCAGAATTCGAGCGCTCCGTGGAAGGGTACCGGGTGCGGGACCTGCTGGGCGAGCATCCGCTCGCCGCTATCCACGGGAGACGGCCCGACTCCCCCCGGCTCTAACCGGAGTTTTCTCGCCAAGATGGACGGCTGAGGGCCCGGGTCCAGACCACCCCTTCCCGGTCTTCCGTAGCCGGTAAGCCTCGATGCGCACGGCGCCCACCGGACCTTCTCCCTCCCCCACGACCTCCCCAGAGCAAGCCGCTTGTCGCGCCCCTTTCGTCGGCTGCGACATCCGGCGCTTCCCCCTCTTCCTCCCAATCGACTCTCATCACCGTCACGGATTCTCCCACCACCGGAGCCGGGAAGGGGAAGGTCCCATCCGCTTCGATCCGTGGGTAGAACCCAGCCGCTTGTTCCCCCTCGTCGTGGGCATGCACGCCGGCGTCCTCGGTCCGCGCCGCCCATCTCTTTCGCTTCTCGTCCCTTGCCCCTTCGACATCTATCTTCCTCCTCCTCGGACCTCCGAGCGAACCGTCCTTCCCTTCTCCTCCCGGGAGTTCCGTGCCCATGTCGCCTGGTGAGTTTCAGGTCCGGGGATTGCGGAAGGCTGGGGAGTTCAGGAGGGGATTATCGATGGGTCCCACCCCAGACCGAAAGAGGAGGGATCCCCACTTCGGCGCCCCGCAAACCGAGATGCGGGGCGGGAAGAGTCCGCGAACGGACTGTTCTCGATCAGAGTGGGTGGGCCAAGAGGGAGACTCCCCCAGCAAGATTCCCCGCGTCAATGGTCAGGCTAATCGGCCGGACCGAACACTCCCGCGATCCGCCGCCCTACGGCCCGAGGCGGGGCCCATTAGCGTTACCTGAGGTTTTGCAACTCGATCCGGAAGTACGTCCGATACCGCGCCTTACGGCGGGCCCGCTGCACGGTCCAGGCTCCGAGAGCGGCCCCTAGCCCGCCCACCGCAAGCTCGGTCCACTCCAGCAGGCTAAGGCCGAGGGGCCGAAGCGAAGGCGAGCCGGGGGCGCCCCCCGGAGTCCCCACGGGCGTGGTCACGGACGAAAGGGCCCGCACCACCACCGTCAGCCCGATCGTGCCCTGGGAAAGCCAGGAGACGTTCGCCCAGGCGACCTGATAGAGCGAGGCGCCGAGCGAGATTCCCGTCAGGTTCCCCGAGAGATTCAGACCGGTCGCCTCGAACTCCCCGTTCCCCCCGGAGGTCAGGTTCACCCAGACCGCGACGGCCCCGGGTTCGGCGAAGGCCAGGTTCACGGCGACGCCCGCAACCCCGGTGCGGTTGGCTTCCCGGACGACGCCGAGCACGTTCTGGATCGTCTCCCCCGTCGGAGGGCGGAGGGCCTGGTACGGCACCGCAAACGAAACGGGCTGACCGGCGAGGGTAACGGACCCCGCGATGGGAGCCACCGCGTAGCCCGACACGGTGCCCACCGCGACAGAGTAGGTGCCGTTGGGCAGGGCAAAGACGATCGGTGCCGGCGCGATGGCGCCCCGGGTCGTACCCCCGACCGCAAGCGCCCACGCAAGCCCCGACGCGAGCCCCGTCTCATCGAACGTAACCGGGAAGAGCCCTGCGATCGGAGTGACGGAGATGGCGATCGCGGCCGGCGCACCCGAAACGACCAGGGAGCCATTCGCGGGAGTGGCGACGTAACCGGGGCCGGGGGAGACCGTGTAGGGATAGGTGCCGTTGGCCTCCCAGAGGGAGAGCGTGCTCGACGTCGTGGAGGCCACCGTTCCGCCGACCGTTGCCTGCCACGGGCTTCCCTCGGGCAGCCCACTTTCGGAGATTTGCACGGGATAGTCGGTACTCGATGTCGGGACGAAATCGATGGGAATCTCCGCCGCTCCGCCGGTGATCGTGGCCGTGCCGGCGGCCGGTTCGGCCAGGTACCCCTGCGGGGCCGATACGGCGAAGGCGAAGGACCCGTTCGGCGACAGGAAACCGACGGTAGGCGTTGTCGATTCGTTGACCGTACTGCCGAGCGTCACCGACCAGCCGGTTCCCGACGGGAGCCCGGATTCGAGGAACCGCACCGGGTACGTGGCGGGCCGAAGGCTCAAGGGCGCGGTCAGCAGCACGATCGACTCCGCCGGCAGGGTCACGTTGCCCGACACCTGGACCCCGGACGACACCGGCTGTCGCGTGAGATTCGTCCACAGGTACTCGGTGTCGAACCCGGTGAAGTTTGAACCCATCCCCGACAAGGACGCCGAGATCGAGGTCGAGGTGTTCACGTTCACCAGCAGCAGCGCGATGCCCGAGGGCCCCGTCGTGCCTGCGGCATACAGGCCGGGTCCTCCGGCGACCGACGTCGGCAGTACGTTGGTCCCCAACCGCGGGGCGATGTCCCGGAACAGATAGTACTGGTCCTGCCAGTTCATCGCCCGGGTCGACCAGGCCCCGGCATAGTTGCAGTCGTAAGCGAACCAGTCGAGATTGGTGGCATTGAGGGCCAACCCCTGCGTGATCTCGGCGGCCAGATAGACGGTTCCCGCGAAGGTGGGAAGCAGCTGCAAGTAGGAGTCGATCTCGGCGGCATTGATCTCGGTGACGAAAATGGAAAGGTTCGTACAGTTCGGGCATGCGTCGGTCACCGCCGTTCGGTCGGCTCGGATCTCCGCCGGGAGGGAAAAGTTCCCGTGGAGGTTCGCGAACAGCTCCGCGTCCGTCGGATTTGTCGGTCCCTGCTCGACGTAGGAGTGAACCGCGATGCCCGTCAAGAGGGAGCCGTCGACGCGGGCGAGTGCTTCGACCCAGCTACGGTCGAATTCGGGCGAGCCGGCCCCCGCCCCGAGCGCTAGAAAGCGAGCCGTCGGGTCTACGGCCCGAACCGACACGATATAGGCGTGCACGAGGTCGGCGAACCCGACCGGCGAAGTGTTCCCTCCCGTGGCGGACCCCCACTGGGCCCAGGAGACATTGAAGTGGACCCAGGCGCTCGGGTCGTTGCCGATCATCCAATAGGCGGGCTGGAACCCCACCGTGTCGACCACGTACCGGACGAACCCGGCGGCGAGAGCCGGACGGTCGATCTCGGCGGGCAGCTGCAGGATGGCGTGACAGCCGGCCAGCCGGCAGGTGGCGACGAATGAGGAAAGGTTCGTGGACGCCGTCGTCTGGGTCCCGTTGAGCGCGGTGACCGTTCCGGACGTGTAGTTGAACTCCTCCCCCAGGATGCCCGACGGATAGACGAGGTACGATGCCGGTGTCGAGTTGATCGCGGCGGCGTCGGTGGCGTTGAACCGGTGGGTGGCCTCGATGTCGACCCCCCAGAACTGCGGCGAGATCGGGCGCGCTTGCGTGGCCGGGCCCATGGACACGCTCGCCGTCGTGGTACCCGCGAGCCGCAGAGGGGGCGCGGGTGCGGCGGAACTCTGGGCCAGAGGCAGCGCGGAAATCCCAACGAGAAGGACGACCGCCACGGTGAGGAGAATCCATCCCTGGGGGCCGAGGCTGTACGCTTGATGCTGGGTCGACATCATAACCTCCGAACGGCGGCCTTTCCGGTCCCCGGGAGGTGGCCCGGGGCCAGGAGCGCGCGCCGGTCTCTCTCTGAAGATTGAAAGGCGATGTGCGCATATATACGCATTCCGTCCTCGACCGTACGTGCGGGGATGTCGACTGGGCCGGCGCCGGTTACGGGACCCGGGGGCGGGAACCATCCGGCCCCCCGGGGCGCATCGGATCCGCGGGCCGGGGGTAGCGGGCGGGCACCTCTCCCCGGGTCGGAGCGCCGCCGGGGCCGGGACTTATCTCGCCGCGACCTTGCCCCCCATCGCCCCGGACGGTTGGCATGAGAGTGCTGTTCGTGATCGCCCACACCGACAAGGGCGGTGGACAGGTCGTCCAGTGCCTGCAGCTGGTCCGACGTCTCCTGGCCGAGGTGGACGGGGAGCTGCTGGCCTTATCGAGCGGGAGCGAAGCCCCGGTCCCGTTCGGCCTGCCGGTGGAGACCGTCGGTCGGCTGCGCGTTCCCGGGGGGCTGCTCGATCTCAAGCGGGCGATCCGGTCCCGGCTGTCCCGTTTCGACCTCGTCCAGGCATTCGACTCCTACTACGCGCTGCCGGCCGCGCGCCTCGCCCGGGCGCGCCCCCTCGTGCTGCGCTCCGGGGCCCACCCGGTGGAGGATCTGGCGAGCCGGTACGGCACGGCGGCCCGCCTCGCCCTGGGGGTGCTCAATCCGTGGCTGCTCGCCGACACGGCCTTGGTCGTCAATGCGGAACATCTTCGGACGGCCTACGCTCCCCGCCCGACGATCTGCATCCCGAACGGGGTCGATACCGACCGCTTTTCGAACCTCCCGATACGCGAGCGGGCGCGTCGGGACCTCGATCTGCCCGTGGAGGGACCGTGGGTCGTCTTCACGGGCAAGATCATTCCGCGGAAGAACATCGAGGACCTCTACGCCCTTCTGCGCGCGGTGCCGGAAGCGCAGTTGCTGTTGATCGGGAGCGACCAGGAGCCGTACTACGGCGATCGGTATCACCGCCAGATCCGCGCGGACTTTCCCGATGTCCTGGCGCGGGTACGCGCGGTCGGGGAGGTGCCGCCGGATCGCATCCCCCAATACCTCGCGGCCGGCGACATTTTTCTGTTTCCGTCGCGACTCGAGGGCATGCCGAATTCCGTGCTGGAAGCGATGGCGGCCGGCCTCCCGGTGGTGGCCGCCGACACGCCGGCGCACCGAGAGCTCCTGGCCCCGGATCTGGGGTGCCTCTATCGGGATCGCACGGAGATGGTCGCCGCCGTCCGGGGGCTCCTTGGTTCCCCAGAGCGGGCCCGCGCCATGGGGCGGGCCGGACACCGGGTCGTGGAAGAACGGCACAGTCTCGCCTCGGCGGCGGCGGCGTACCTGCGCCTGTACGGCTCCTTGCTCGCGCTCGGGGGAGTCTCCCGACGCTAAGCCGACACCGCCCCTGGCTCGGGCGCCGGCGGCGGGCCCAGGTTCCCCGGAGGCAACGTTATGTTGGCTCCGCCGTGGATACTTTCGGTGTACGACTCGGTCGTTACGGGCGCGGCCGGCTTTATCGGCAGCCATCTGGCCGAACGGCTGGTCGATCGCGGCGACCGGGTCCTCGGAATCGACTCGTTCGACTCGTACTATCCTAGACGGGACAAGCTCCGGAACCTGGCCCATCTTACGGGGAGCCCTCGCTTCGAGCTCCGACGGGCCGATCTGCGACGCATCCGCCTCGAAAGGCATTTGGCACCGGGGACGACCGTCTACCACTTGGCCGGCCAACCCGGAGTGCGCGGCAGCTGGGGTTCCCGCTTCGACCAGTACGCCGACAACAACATACTGGCGACGCAGGCGCTCTTGGAGGGGCTGGCACGCGCCGGC
>JAJZDF010000011.1 GCA_021828715.1 Thermoplasmata archaeon | reverse complement strand
ATGGAGGACCTGGACCCCGTGCCAAGCGGCGAGGCGTTCCTCACGGCCCTCCAGTAGAGCGGATTATTTTCTCAAGGTCCGCGGGTTCCAAACCGTTAAGGGACCGACGGCGCCACCGACGGCCGTGCGGCCGATCTTCCGGCTCCTCCGCGCCGGCAACGTGGCGGTCTCGTTCGTCGGGACGATGGTCGGCGGGCTCGTGGCGCTCGGGGCCGGCGTTCGGATCTCCGGGCTCGACCTCCTCCTCTTCCTCCTCGCCGGGGCGTCGGCGGCGCTCGTCACCGCGGGAGGGAATGTCCTCAACGACGTCCTGGACGTGGGGGGGGACCGGCGAAATCACCCCGACCGTCCCCTCGTCACGGGCGAGGTAACGGTCGCCGGGGCCCGGCGGCTGGCGACCGCCCTCTTCGTCGTAGGGATCGCCGCCGGCGCGGCGGTCGCCGTCCGCGAGCCCCTCGTGGCCGTACTCCTCGGGGTGGCGGTCGCCTCTCTCCTCGGGTACGAGCTCCGGTGGAAGGCGCGCGGGTTCGTCGGCAACCTCGTGGTCGGCCTGCTGACCGGCCTCGTCTTCCTGTACGGGGCCGCCGCGGCGGGGGCGGCGCTGCTGCTGGCGCCGTTCGCCCTGATGGCGTTCTTCGCGACCGTGAGCCGGGAGGTGATCAAGGACATGGAGGACGCCGCGGGAGACGTCGGCCGCCGCACCCTGCCCCGGGTCCATGGGCTCTCGTGGAGCGCGACCGTCGCGCGGAGCTGTGTCGGGACCGCGGTCGTCCTGAGCGCCGTGCCGCTCCTCTGGTTCGTTCCGCTCGCCTCGGTCGCCGGGATTATGTATCTCGGGCTGGTCGCCGCAGCGGATGCCGTGTTCCTCCTCTCCGTTGCCTACCTGCCGGGCCGGCTGCACTGGGAGCAGACGATGAGCAAGGTGGCAATGTCGGTCGCCCTCCTCGCCTTCCTGGCGGTGGCGTTCCGGTGACGGGCCCGATCTCCCATCGGGTGGAGTCGTACCTCCGCGAGCAGCTCGGCCGCGGCCCGATCCACTTCACCCTCATCGACCCCGAGAAGTCTCCCGGCCCGCTCGCCGCTGCGGTCGCTTCGGAGGCGGTCGCGGCCGGTAGCCACGCGATCCTGCTCGGAGGTTCGACGGGGATCACGCCGGAGGGGATGGGGGCCGCGGCGGCGGCCGTGAAGGCGGCGGTCCGGGTCCCGGTCGTCATCTTCCCCGAGGGCCCGGGATCGCTGGCCGGCGAGGCGGACGCGGTCCTCTTCATGAGCCTCCTCAACTCCCGCCGGCTCGATCTGGTCGTCCGGGCCCACGCCCACGCCGCGCCGCTGGTCCGGCGCTTGGGCCTCGAGCCGATCCCCCTCGGGTACCTCGTCGTCGCCCCCGGGATGCGCGTCGGCGAGGTCGGCCAGGTCGACGTGCTCCCCCGGAACGATCCCGCCCCGGCCGTCGGCTACGCGCTCGCCGCGGAGTACCTCGGGATGCGCTTCGTCTACCTCGAGGCCGGCTCCGGCGCCCCCGCCCCCGTCCCCGCCCCGATCGTGGGGGCGGTGCGGGAGGCGCTCTCGATCCCGGTGATCGTCGGCGGCGGCATCCGTTCCGCCGCCGACGCCGCATCCCTCCTCGACGCGGGGGCCCACGCCCTCGTCACGGGGACGATCGCCGAGAAGGAGGGGATCGGCCCGGCGTTCCGGGAGATCGTCCGGGAGGTGAACCGACGCCGTGCCGGATGAGCCGGTCGCCGCCGCCCCGCCGCCCCCGATCGAACCCCACCGCCCCCGCTACCTGATGCGCGCCCCGCCGACCCCGGTGAGCTTCGGGCTGATGGTCCTCGGGAGCGCCGCCCTGGCGTACCTCACGTTCGGCGGCCACCCCGGCACGTTCCTCTACGGCTGGCTCCTCGTCTTCGCCGCCCCCGCGCTGCTCTCGGGAGCGCTCACGACGCCGGTTGCCGCGGCCTTCGGGGGTCGGTTCGAATTCCACCGAAGCGCCTTCCTCTCGCTCGGCGTGCTCGCCATCCTGCTTCCGATCGCCGCGCTCTGGCGGGTCGCCCTGACGTACGCCCCCGGCACGACCCCGGGGGTACCCCTCCTCGCCGCGTTCCTGGTCGGCCCGATGCTCTGGTTCCGTCACCTGAGCCTCTACGGGGTCTCGCGCCCGAACCACCTGCGGAGCCTGCCGGCGTCGCTCCTGCAACCGATCCTCTATGTCGTCGCCCTCCCGCTGGTACTTCCGCCCCGGCTCGAGCCGACGATTGCCCTCCTCCTCTGCGCGGCGATCGGCTTCGGCTGCGCGGTCGCCCTCCTCCGGGCGGCCGACCGCCCGCTGCGGAGGGAGTTCCAGACCTCGGGGGTGAACCTGATCCGCCCGCTCCTCGATCACGTGAGCCGGAGGGACGACTCGGCGACGCACAGCCTGGAGTCGTTCTTCGCCCGGTTCGCGCAGCCCGCGAACGTCCGGCTGAGCCTCCTCGCGTTCTTCCGCGAGGGCCGACCCCACGTCACGGTCGCCCTCCCGACCGTGCATCCCGGCCCGTTCGCCGCGCTCGGCGCGAGCGACCTCCCCCGGAAGCTGTCGGAGGAGCTCGGGCCCGCCGCCGGCACGGTCCTCACCCCGCACACCCCGTGCGACCACGACCTCGATCTGCCGTCGGGGGAGGAGGTCCACCGACTGGGGGAGGCCGGCCGGGCGCTCCTCGCCTCCCTCCCTCCCGACGGTCCGTCGCGGGCGAGCCCGCTCGTGCGGCCCACCCCGACGAGCCTGGCCCGCGCGCAGCTCCTGGGCGGAGCCGTCCTTATCGTAGTCTCGCAAGCTCCCGAGCCGACCGACGACATCGCGTTCAGCGTGGCGGACCGGCTGCAGCGGGAGCTCTCCGCCGAGACGGGCCTTCGGGTGGCCCTCGTCGACGCGCACAACTCGTACATCGAGGGACGGGGGGACATCACCTACGGCACCCCGATCGCCGAGCGCCTCATCGCCGACGGACGGGCCGCGGTCCGGGCCGCGACCGCGTCGGCGGTCGACGGGCCGATCGAGGTCGGCGTCGGGATCCGCGACGGGTACGACATCGGCCGGGACGGGATCGGACCGCAGGGGATACGGGCCCTGGTCATCCGGGCCGCGGGGGCGACGACCGCCTACGTCCTCATCGACGGCAACAACCTGATGGTCGGACGCCGCGACCCGATCGTCCGAGCCCTCGAGGAGCTCGTCGACACCGCCGAAGTGATGACGACCGACAACCACGTCGTCCACGAGGTCGACGGCGGGATCAACCCGGTGGGCGAACGGATGCCGACCGAGGCGATCGTCCGCGGGGCCCGCGAGGCGCTCCGGGCCGCCCTCGCGGACCTCGGGGGGAGCGAGGTCCGCTTCGGCTCCCAGGAGATCCCCGAGATCCTCGCCCTGGGTCCCGGGTTCACCGCACGCCTTTTGACCTCCCTCGGCGACACGCTCACGATGTTCCAGAACATGCTCGTCGCGACCCTCCTCCTCCTCCTCACGGGCTCCCTCGTGGTGGCGTTCGCGCTCCGGTAGGTGGGTCGAAACATGTCCGAGGATCCGAACCCCGATGCCGCCGCCGTTCTCGGCGAGGAGGGGCTCCGGCTGCTGGCGCAGCTGGTCGCGCTCGCCCCGACGAACCTCGAGGATCCCGGCCACCAACGCTGGGAGAAGCCGAACTACCTCCGGACCGCCGACGCGATCGTCCGGGCGGCGCGCTCCCGCGGGCTGTCGACGCGGATCTACGACCCGGTCACCGAGGGGGATGTCCCCGGTGACTGGCACGGACTGCCCCGGCCGAACGTCGTCGCCGACCTCGACATCGGCGCGCCGGAGACGGTCCTCGTCCTCGCTCACTACGATGTCGTCCCGGTCCCCACGGAGCAACGAACCCGCTGGAAGAGCCCCCCGCACACCCTCACCGCCCGGGCGGACGGCCGGCTGTACGCCCGCGGATCGAACGACGACCTCGGCAGCGGGGTCGTCGGATCCCTCCTGGCGCTGGCCCGGCTGGCGGACGGGCCCCGCCCGCCCCGGAACGTGCGCCTGCTCGCCTGCTGCGACGAGGAGACCGGGGGCGAGGGGGGCATCGAGGCGGTAAAGCACCACGACGCGGCGCTCCCCCCCGGGAGCCGCGACCGGCTCCTCGCCGGCGACGTCGTCCTCATCCCCGACGCCGGCCCGGAGACGATCGCCGGCTCGAGCGGGGTCGCCTTCCTCGAGGCCTCGTTCGACCGGCCGGTCCCGCTGCGCGAGGCGACCGCCTACGGGGACGTCCTGGTCGGGCTCCACGAGCTCGCGCGGACCTGGAAGTCGGCGCTCCCTTCTCCCGACTGGCCGAACCGCCATGCGCCGGAGGCGGTGATCACGGGACGGGGGACCGTGACGAAGTTCGACCGGGACGCCGCACCGACGGACGGCGGGGGGGTACGCCTGGCCGGCATCCACGCCGAGAGCGACGCCGCGAACCAGGTGGCCCGGGCGGTGACGCTCCTCCTCGCCGGCCCCGACGCCGACGTCGCCGGACTCGTCGCGGGGCTGGAGGCGCTCGTGGCCCCTCCGTTCCGGCTCGAAGCGGACGGCACGACCGCCCTCCCCGTGCCGGCGGGAGCCCGGGCCATCCAGATCGTCGGCGAGGCGACCCACGGGGGCTACCCCCACCGCGGGCACAACCCGGTCCCGGCGACGCTGGCGCTGCTCCGGGCCGCGGTCGATCGGGGCTGGATCGACGGGAACGCTGCGGCGCCGACCACGTTCTCGGTCGACCTCCGGCTCCCGCCCGAGATGGAGCTCGACGCCGGCCTTTCGGCGGCGCTTTCCTACGTCCGGAACGGCGCCGCCGCCCGGGCCCCGCACGGCCGTATCGAGGCCCCCCCCGGCCGCTGTCGCTCCGGCTACGCGCTCCCGAGCGGCGATCCGACCGCGACCCGGCTCCAGCGGATCCTGGCCGAAACGGTCGGCTCCCCCGGGATCGTCGGGGAGTACGGCGGGACCGACGCGAGCGCGGTCCGCGGGCTCAGCGCCCCGAACGGGCGCCCCCTGCCGGCGGTCGTCTTCGGCAGCATGGACGTCACGGCCCGGATCCACGACGCCGAGGAGAGCGTCGACCCGCGCCTGCTCGCCGGCGTGGCGACCGCGATCGAGCGGTTCGTCCGCGAGGGGTAGCGTCGCCGTCCCGTGCTCGCCCCGATCTTCGGCAGCGCCCTCGCGGTCCTCTGGCTCCTCCTCCCGTCGTACGTCGCGAACGCGATCGCGACGATCCCGCGGGGCCGGGGGCCGCCGATGGACCTCGGACGGAACTGGCGGGGGGACGGGCGTCGGATCCTGGGCTCCTCGAAGACGTGGTCCGGATTCCTCTTCGGCAGCCTCGTTGCCCTGCCCGTCGCCCTGTTGGAGGCGGGGCTGATCCTCGCCGCCCCGCCGTACCTCCGGCTCGTGCCGGTGCTCGCCCCGTCGGTCGCGGCGGCCGTGCCGCTCGCGGCGCTCCTCACGTTCGGCGCGATGACCGGGGACGCGTTCGGGTCGTTCGTGAAGCGCCGGCTCGGCCGGCCGAGCGGGGCCCGGACGCTCCTCCTCGATCAGCTCCCGTTCGTCCTCGTCCCGATCGCGGTCGGGCTCGCCGCCTACCCCGCGCTGTTCGTCGGGGTCTTCGGGAGCTGGGAAGCGGTCTTATGGCTCCTCGTCTACACGCTCGGGCTGCACGCCGCCTTCAACTGGGTCGGCTACAAGGCGGGGTTGAAGAAGGTGCCCTGGTGAGCGACGCGCCCCCCCCCTCGCGCGCCGAGATCGAGCGGATGCTGCTCGACACCGGGGCGGTCCGCTTCGGCGCGTTCACGCTCTCCTCCGGCGCCGCGAGCGACGTCTATGTCGACGTGAAGCGGGCCTGGACCGAGCCGCGCAGCCTCGACCTCATGGCCCGGGCCCTCGCGGCCCGGGTCGGCGATGCGGAGCGGCTCGCGGGGATGG
The DNA here is from genome assembly GCA_021828715.1 of Thermoplasmata archaeon. Classification (GTDB taxonomy): domain Archaea; phylum Thermoplasmatota; class Thermoplasmata; order Lutacidiplasmatales; family UBA184; genus Lutacidiplasma. The sequence goes on along the minus strand of JAJZDF010000011.1, from coordinate 4,653 downwards.
AGCTCGGGGCGGTTCCGCTCGTCGTCGCCACGGCGCTCCGGACCGGGCGCCCGTACGTCGTCGTGCGGAAGGCCGCCAAGGAGCACGGGACCCGGCAGCCGTTCGAGGGGGAGATCCCCGCCGGCTGCCGGGTCCTCTTGATCGAGGACGTCGCCACGACCGGGGCCAGCTCCCTCCGGTCGGTCGAGATCGTGCGGGCGGCCGGCGGCACCGTCGACCGGGCGCTCGTCGTCGTGGACCGGGAGTCCGGGGCGACGGAAGCGCTCGCCGCCACCGGGATCCGCCTCGAGGCGCTCGCCACGCTCCGCGACCTCCGCGGAGCCCGGTCGTGAGCGGGCGGCTCCTCCCCGATTCGACGATCCGGGTGGACGACCCCGTCGAGGCGAGCGGGATCTACGGGAAGGGATACTTCGGCACCCCCCAGCCCGGCGGCAGCCTGCTCCTCGACCGGTACGAGGCGGTCTACCTGACAGAGATGGAGCGGGCCCAGGCCGCCGAGCCCGGGGGTCGCCCGGTGCCGTGGGCTTCGGTGTTCCGCCGGGCCGTCCGGGTCGACCGGGGGTTCGCGGTCCGCTACCTCGTCTACCGCGACCTCCGCCAGCGCGGCTACGTCGTCCGGGCCAGCGCGCCGCCGGTCGACTTCACGGTACTCCCGCGAGGAGGGATCCTCCACAAGACCCCCTCTCGGTTCTGGGTCGAGGCGCGCAGCGAGCGGGAGCCGTTCGACCTGGACCGGCTCTTCGACGTCGCCGAACGGGCGCAGTCCGCGAAGAAGCAACTCCTCCTCGGGGTCGTCGACGAGGAGTCCGACCTCACCTACTACCGGGTGCGTCGCCCGTCGCCGAACGGGGCGCTCCCGCCCCGGCCGCTCCCGGCGCCGGTCGAGGGATGGCTCTCGACCGACCGCGTCACGGTCCACGACCCGTCCGCCGTCGAGGAGCTCGGTCGGGCGCTCGCCTACGGGAGCGCGATCGGGCGCCGCCTCGAGCTGTCGCTCCTGGAGGCCGCCTACCTCGCCGGCACCGGCCAGCTGACGCTTCGGGAGGCGCCGACCGGCCGCTCCGTGCCGTTCGATCGGCTGGAGATGCGGGCGCGTCGGCTCGACCCGGGGTTCGCCGAGCGGCTCGCCACCTACCGGGATCTCCGGGCCCGGCAGCTCGTCGTGAAGACCGGATTCAAGTACGGGGCCCACTTCCGCGCCTACCCCCGGAACCCCGAGCACGCCCACGCCCGCTACCTCGTCCAGGCGGTGCCGGCGGGACATCTCTCCCGGTGGCCGACGATCGCCGGGGGGGTCCGGGTCGCCCAGGGGGTCCGCAAGGAGTACCTCCTCGGTCGGGTCGCTCCGGACGGTGCGGTCCGCTACCTCTCTCTCGAGCGGATCCGACCCTAGGCGACGGGGCCGCGGAGCTCCCGGAGCCAGCGGGCGATCGCCCGCGGCGTCGCGCCGGCGGCGATCCGACCTTCGAGCGCCGAGCCGACGATGACGCCGTCGGCGCCCGATCGGAGCGCCGCGCGCCGGCTCCGGACGTCGGCGACTCCGAACCCGGCGAGGACGGCGAGATCGGGGCGCGTCCGGTGGGCCGCCGCCACGATCCCCCGGAGGTCCGGGGCCGGCCCGGTCGCGCCGCCGCCGGTCGTGCCGTACCGGGCGACGAGATAGAGGTATCCCTCGGCCGAGGCGGCGATGCGCGCCGTCCGGCCCGCCGAGAGGCCGGGGGCGAGGAACCCGACCAGATCGAGACCGCCCCGCCGCGCGGCGCGGCGCCACGGCGCCGTCTCCTCCCACGCGAGGTCGGGGACGACGAGCGCCTCGGCCCCGGCGGCCCCGAGCTCGGCGGTCGCCGGCTCGAGCCCGTGCTGCCAGACCGGGTTTGCGTACGTCATCACGGCGGTCGGAAGCCGCGTCGCCGTCGTCCGGACCGCGGCGACGAGATCGGACCACCGGGTGCCGGCGGCGAGCGCCCGCGCGCTCGCGCCGGCGAGCGTCGGTCCGTCGGCGATCGGATCGGAGAACGGGAAGCCGAGCTCGACGGCATCGGCCCCCCCGTCCCGGAGCGCGTCGACCAGCGCGCCCCACCGCGCGCTCCGGCCCCGGTCGACCAGCAGGTACGGGACCAGGTACGACGCCCGGCCCGGCCCCCGCCCCAGCGCCTCAGCGAGCCGCACGCGCCACCACCTCGAGGTCCTTGTCGCCCCGACCCGAGAGCGTGACGACGATCCGCTGGGCGCGCGGCCGTCGGCGCGCCTCGCGGACCGCCGCGTAGAGCGCGTGGGAGGGCTCGAGGGCCGGGAGGATCCCCTCGTCCCGGGCGAGCCAGCCGAACGCGGAGAGCGCGTCCCGGTCCCGGACCGCGAGGTACCGGGCCCGGCCGGTGTCGCGGAGCCACGCGTGCTCCGGACCGACCGCGGCGTAGTCGAGCCCGGCGGAGACGCTCTCCGTCTCGGCGACCTGCCCGTCGGCGTCCTGGAGGACGTAGGTGAACGCCCCGTGGAGGATCCCGGGGCGTCCGCGGGAGAGCGACGCCGCCCCTCCGGAGCGGGCCGACGCCCCGCCCGCCTCGACCCCCAGGAGCTCGACCCGGCTATGGAGGAGGGGATGGAAGGTGCCGATCGCGTTCGAGCCGCCGCCGACGCACGCCACGACGAGGTCCGGCAATCTCCCGAAGGCGCGGCGCGACTGCCACCGGATCTCGCGACCGATGACGCTCTGGAACTCGGCGACGATCGAGGGGAACGGGTGGGGCCCGACCGCCGAGCCGAGGAGGTAGTGGGTCGTCCGGACGTTCTCGATCCAGTCGCGCAGCGCGGCGCCGATCGCGTCCTTCAACGTGCGGAGCCCGCTCTCCACCGGATGGACCTCGGCGCCGAGCAGCCGCATCCGCTCGACGTTCGGCCGCTGGCGCTCCATGTCGACGGAGCCCATGTAGACCTCCGTACGGAGCCCGAGGGCGGCGCCGACCATCGCCGTCGCGACGCCGTGCTGGCCGGCCCCGGTCTCGGCGATCAGGCGCGGCTTGCCCATCCGCCGGGCGAGGAGCCCCTGGCCGAGGGCGTTGTTGAACTTGTGGGCCCCGCCGTGCACCAGGTCCTCGCGCTTCAGCCAGATCTCCGCGCCGCCGGCGCGCCGGGTCAGGTTCTCGGCGAAGTAGAGGGGGGTGGGTCGCCCGCCGAGGGTCGTCGATCGCCGCGCGAGCTCCCGCCGGAACGCCGGATCCCGGCGCGCCGCCCGCCACGTCCGCTCGAGCTCCTCGAGGGCGGGGACGAGCGTCTCGGGGACGTAGGCGCCCCCGTAGCGCCCGTACCTCCTAGGCATGGCCCCCCGCCTCGAACGCTTCGACCGCCCGGACGAACGCCCGCATCCGTTCGGGATCCTTCACGCCCGGCGCCGACTCGATGCCCGTGGAGACGTCGACCCCCCACGGCCGGACCGACCCCAGCGCGTCGGCGACCGATTCCGGCGTCAGGCCGCCCCCGAGCACGAACTTGCGGCCGGGATGGGCGTCCACGATCCGGGCGCACACCTCCCAGTCGGCGCGCACGCCGCTCCCGCCCGGGACCGGCGCGCCGGCCGCGTCCAGGTGGAGGCGGGGGGAGGTCTCGACCGGCGGGAGCGCCGGCAACGGACGGTCGGGGGGGAGCGGACCGACCGGGATCGACGGGACCAGATGGTGGCTCTCGAGGTAGTCGAGCCCGGTCGGGATCGGCCCGTAGACCTGGATCCGGTCCACCCCGACCTCATCGAACAGCCGACGGATCGTACCCGCGCTCGGCGCGACCGCGACCGCCCACGCCTCCCGGTCGGGCGGGAGGGCGGCGACGAGCTCGGCGGCCCGCTCGATCGAGACCGAGCGCGGAGAATCGGGCACGTCGACCACGAATCCCGCCGCGCCGCCCTCGGGAACTTCGGGGAGCAGGGCCGGGTCGCTGAGCCCGCAGAACTTGACGAACGTCCTCACGGCGTTCCCCCCTCCGGCCGCGGAAGCAGGGACCGGACGAACGCCGCGGGGTCCTCCGCCCGCGCGACGGCCGATCCCACGACGATCGCGTCGACCCCGAGTGCCCAGAACGCCCGCGCCTCCGCCGGCCCGTCGACGCCGCTGAGCCCGACGAGCGGGCGACGGTCGGCGGCGGCCCGGATCGTCTCGGCGGCGACGTCCCGGCGGATCGCGAGCGACTTCAGGTCCCGGACGTTCACCGCGAACACGTCGGCGGGAACGTCCGCGGTCTCCCTTAACTCCGCGCGATCGTGCCACTCGAGGACCACGTCCAGCCCCCGGGCGTGCGCCGCCCGGGCGAGCGCCGGCAGGGGCGTATCCAGGAGCCCGAGTGTCGCCAGCCGGGCGATCAACAGGACGGCCGAGGCGCCCGCCCGGTACGCCGCCTCGATCTGCTTCGGCGCGATCACGAAGTCCTTGAAGAGGACCGGCCGCGCGGTCGCCTCGGCCAGCGCCCGGACGTCGGCGGGGCTCCCGCCGAACTCCGGGATCGCAGCCAGGCACGAATACGCCCGTACCGGGCTGGCGGCGAGCCGCGCGGCGAAGTCGCGCGGACTCCGTCCGGGAAGCTCCGGAACGTCGGCGCCGGGGGAGCGGCGCTTGAACTCGGCGACCACCGCCGGCGCCCCGCCGTCGGCGCGCACGGCGTCGCGCC
>JAJZDF010000010.1 GCA_021828715.1 Thermoplasmata archaeon | reverse complement strand
CCGGCATTAATGTCCCAAGGCCCGCGCGCCACTGAGAGGGTAAATATCGGACGCAGCGTGCGGGGCGCGCGGCGCTGACCTCGGGAGGGGGCCCGGCCCGGACGATGGCAAAACACGACTTTTACGACGTGCTCGGGGTCGCCCGCACCGCGTCGGCGGACGAGATAAAATCGGCCTACCGTCGCCTCGCCCGGCAGTACCACCCCGACGTCTCGAAGGAGGACCCGAAGGTCGCGGAGGAGAGGTTCAAGGAGATCTCCGAGGCGTACGAGGTCCTCGCGAACCCCGACTCCCGGCATCGGTACGATCAGGGCGGGGCGGCGGCGGTGGAGTCCCAGTTCGGGCCCGGCGGGTTCAACTGGCAGAACTTTACCCACGCGGGGGACCTGGAAGATCTCCTCGGGTCGAACCCGTTCTTCCAGCAGGTCTTCGGCGGGTTGGGCGGCTTCGGGGCCCGGCGAGGGCCGGGGCGGGGGGCCGATATCGAGCTCACCCTCCGGCTCCCGCTCACGGCCGCGCTCACGGGGACGAAGCCCCAGATCGAGGTTCCCCGGGACGATCCGTGCACCGCCTGCCGCGGCACCGGTGCCAAGGACGGGACGGCGATCGAGGTCTGCTCGGAGTGCAACGGGAGCGGCCAGGTTCGGAGGGTCCAGAGCCGCGGCTACACCCAGCTCATCACCGTCGCCGAGTGCCCGAAGTGCCACGGAATGGGTCGGCGCATCCGGGAACCGTGCCCCGTCTGCGGCGGCTCCGGCCGCCAGAGGGGCACCGAGCGGATCGAGATCTCGGTGCCCCCCGGTGCGGAGGACGGGATGGTCCTGAGGGTCCCGGGACATGGGGTCCACTCGGGCGGCCCGGGGGGGAGCGGCGACCTGTACGTGCACCTCGTCTTCGACCCGCTCCCCCACATCCGCCGGGACGGGGAGGACGCCTACACGGAGACGACGCTCCCCCTCGGGACCGCGCTGCTCGGCGGCGAGGTGACGATCGCTACGATCGACGGCCACGCCGTGCTGAAGATCCCCGCCGGCACCCAGCCGGAGACCCAGTTCCGCCTGCGCGGGAGCGGGTTCCCGAGGTACCGCAGCGGGAGCCGGGGCGACCTGATCGTGACCGCCCGGGTCGAGCTGCCGCGGCATCTCTCCGTCTCCGACCGCGAGGCGCTCCGCGAGATCCTTCTTCCCGGAGGGCGGCCGGTCGGCGCCCGCCGGGAATCGCTCTTCCGCCGCCGCGGCACGTGACGCCGCCCCGCGACGAGGAGGATCTCCCCCTCGCACCCGACCAGTACTTCTCGGAGCGGCCTCGCTCGCCCTCCCGCCGGGCGGAGCTCCGCTTCCTGTATGCCGGCGAACTCCTCGCCTTCGCGGTCGACCGGGGGGTATTCGCCTCCCACGGCCTCGACCCGGGGACGGCGCTCCTCATCGAGAACCTCACCGTGCGTGCCTCCGACCGGGTCCTCGACCTGGGGTGCGGCTGGGGAGCGGTCGGCGTCGCGGCGGCCCGTTCGGCCCGCGACGGTCACGTCGTGCTCACGGACGTGAACCGTCGGGCCGTACGGCTCGCGCGGCAGAACCTCGAACGCAACCGGATCTCCAACGCCGAGGTCCGGCTCGGGCCCCTGTACGAACCCGTAGCGGGCGAAGCGTTCGACGTCATCGCCACCAACCCCCCGTTCCGGGCCGGCCGTCCCGCGGTCCTGGCGATCCTCGGGGGGGCGCAGGAGCACCTGGCCCCCGGCGGGCGCCTGCTCGTCGTCGGCAAGGGGACCCACGGGATCCGGTTCTACCAGAGCTGGCTGGCCGAGCACTGGGAGGGCCCCGTCGAGGTGCTGGGCCGGGCCTCGGGCTACCGGGTGCTGGAGGCGCGCCGGCGGCCGGCGAGCCTCCAGGCGTAAAGCCGGCCGACATGGCGGAGGTACCGGCCGATCTCGCCCCGACCGAGCTTGCTCTCACCGGCCAGCCGGGGCCGGAACTCGATCGGGAGCTCGAGGACCGGCTCCGGCCAGCACTTCACGAGCACCTCGAGCCCGATCTTGTAGCCGATCGGGGCGAGCGGGCTGCGGGAGAGGATCGACCGGCGGAGCGCGAAGAACCCGCTCATCGGGTCCCGCACCGAGACGAGCGGGCGGGCGAGCAGCGCCGCGCCGGCGGAGAGGAGCCGACGGTAGGCGGCGAACCCGCGAGCGCTCCCTCCCGGGACCCGACGGCTCCCGAGGGCGAACTCGGCCCCCCCCGCGCCGACCGCCTCGACCAGGTGCGGGACCACCTCGGGCGGATGGCTCCCGTCGGCGTCCATCACGACCAGCACGTCGCCGCCCGCCGCCCGGAAGCCGGAGAGCACGGCCGACGAAAGGCCGAGCTTGCCGGCCCGCCGAACGACCCGGGTGGGCACCGGGGCCGTCAGGGTCTCCGCGTAGTCGGCGGTCCCGTCCGGCGACCCGTCGTCGACCACCACCAGCTCGGCGTCGAGCCCCGCGAGGGCGCGGGCGAGCGGAGGGTACAGCAGCGCGAGCGAGCCCCGCTCGTTGTACGTCGGGAGGATGACGGAGACCCGCACGGGGGACGGCACGCCGGCGGGCGAGACGCGCCGAGACGTTATCCCTTCCGGCAGGCCGAACGGGGGGCGGGAGGCGTCCACGGCGTCGGAGGCCGCCGTCCTCCCCGAAGCGCTTAAGAAGGGCAGCCTTCTCGGCGCCCGCACCCTCGGACGAAGGGGGGTTCCGCCCGCCGAGCGCCTCGGGAACCCCGACGCCGACCAGGGGAGTGAGTTCCGCGCCCAAGGAAGCGAAGGAGACGAAGGCCCAACCGGGCGCACCCGCCGCGGCTGCCGGGGCGGAGCCTCCGGCCGAGAAGGCGCCCAAGAAGGAGAAGGGCGCGAAGCCGTCGAAGGACGCGAAGGAACCCAAGGAGGAGAAGGAGTCGAAGGGCGGGAAGGGGAAGGGCCCCGCCGCGAAGACCCCGAAATTCGTCTCCGACAATCCCAACTTCCGCTACATCGTCCGTATCTCGAACACCGACCTCGACGGGACCCGTCCCGCCGCCCTCGCCCTCACGGGCGTAGGCGGGGTCGGGCTGCGCCTCGCCGAGGTCGCACTCCGACTCGCCAGCATCGCCCCGAGCGAGCTGCTCGGCAACCTGACCGAGGCGACCACCGAGGGGATCGAGGCGAACCTCGCCGCCCTCCCCTCGAAGGTCCCCGCCTGGATGGTCAATCACGTCCGCGAGCCGATGATGGGCGAGACGCTCCACTACATCGGGCCGGACCTCGAGACCCGCCGACGGGACGACATCAACCAGATGCGCATGATCCGCAGCTACCGCGGCGTCCGCCACGAACGCGGCCAGAAGGTCCGCGGCCAGCGGACCCGGTCGAACGGGCGAACGGGCATGGCGGCCGGCGTCCTGAAGAAGGACGCCAAGGCCGCGGCCGCCGCCGCCGGAAAGGAGACCCCGGCGGCGCCGAGCGCGCCCGCCCCCGCCCCGACGGCCGCGAAGCCGGCGGCCGGTAAGCCGGCGGCGAAGTAGGAGTATCACGATGGGCGACCCCAAGTTCCTGCGACGGACGTACGACACCCCGAAGCATCCGTGGGAGGCCGGACGGATGGCCGAGGAGCGGAAGCTGTTGGAGAAGTACGGGCTCAAGAACAAACAGGAGCTGTGGAAGGCGCAGTCGAACCTCCGCCGCATCCGCGGCCAAGCACGCGAGCTGCAGGCCCGGTTGCGCGCCGGCCAGCCGCAGGCGCAACGCGAGACCGCGCTCCTCCTGGCCCGGCTGACCCGCCTCGGCGTGCTACCGGTCGGTAACCCGTCGATCGACGATGTCCTAGCCCTCACGACGGAGGATCTGCTCCGCCGGCGCTTCGAGTGGGTCGTCTTTCACCGGAACCTCGCCCCGACCCCGCGGGGGGCCCGGCAGTGGATCGTGCACGGCCACCTCTCGATCGGAGACCACCGCGTCACCCGTCCGGGATACCTGGTCGCCTCCGCCGAGGAGGCGCTCATCGCCTACTCGCCGACGAGCCCCCTCTCCGACGACGACCACGCGACCCGGGCGGCCCTGCGCGAGCGTCTGAACGCCCGGCCGGTGGCCGAGGCGCCTCCGCCGTCCGACGTCGGCCCGGGAGGGGCGTAGGCCATGGCGAAGATCGGGATCGCGCACGTCTACGCCAGCTACAACAACATCCACATCACCGTCACGGACATCACCGGCGCCGAGACGATCGCGAAGGCGACCGGCGGGATGGTCGTGAAGGCGGCGCGGGACGAGTCGAGCCCGTACGCCGCGATGAAGGCCGCCGACCAGATCGCCGCGGCGATCAAGGAAAAGGGGTACGACACCCTCCACGTCCGCGTCCGCGCCCCCGGCGGGAACCGCTCGCGCTCCCCCGGACCGGGCGCCCAGGCGACGATCCGGGCGCTCGCCCGGGCCGGCGTCAAGATCCAGCGGATCGAGGACGTCACGCCCGTCCCCCACGACGGCACGAAGCCGAAGGGCGGCCGCCGGGGCCGGCGCGTCTAGGCACGGTCACGCTCATGGAAGTCACCATCCGGGAACTCAAGCCGCGCTCGACCGTCGTCGAGATGGCGGGGACGACCGCCTCCCAGGTCAACGCGATCCGCCGCACCCTCCTCGCGGACGTGCCGAAGCTCGCCATCGAGGACGTCGAGTTCCACCTGGGACCGATCCGCGACGAGGCGACCGGCAAGGACTACGACTCCTCGACGAGCATGTTCGACGAGGCGATCGCGCTCCGGCTCGGCCTGCTGCCGATCCCCACCGACCTGGGCGAGTTCCGCCGCAAGTCCGAGTGCTCGTGCGGCGGCACGGGATGCCCCCACTGCCAGGTGATGTACTCGATCGACCGGAAGGGGCCGTGCACCGTCTACGCCCGGGACCTGATCCCGCTCGGCGACCCGGGCCTGGCCACCCTCGAACCGGAGGTTCCGATCGTCCGGCTCGGCGCCCGCCAGGCGCTGCTGGCCTACGCGACCGCGGTCGTCGGCACGGCGCGAGAGCACGCCAAGTGGCAGGTGGCGCACGGCGTGGGGATGTTCCCCCGCCCGCACGTGAAGATCCAGAAGAAGCCGGAGTGCACGGAGGCGTGCCTCAAGCGGGCCGCGGCGACGTGCCCGGTGAACATCCTCGAGTTCGCGGGAGGAAAGCTCTCCGTCACCGACGAGGTCAAGTGCATCGACTGCGGCGCCTGCGAGAAGGCGTGCGAGCACGGCTCGATCCAGGTCGCACCGGACGAGGCCGACTTCTTCCTCCGCTTCGAGACGGACGGCTCGCTCTCCGCACGCGAGGCGCTCCGCTACTCTCTCAAGGACCTCAAGCGCCGGTTCGAGGACCTGCGCGAGGCGATCCAGGGGATCGCCTAGCGTCGCGGGTCGGACTGACCCAGTCGTAGCGCAGCAGCGCGGCGACGCCGCCGAGGGCGGCGAGCTTGGCCCCCGATTCCCCCTCGGCGCGCACGACGAACAGCCGGGCCCGGGCCTCCCGCGCCCGGTCGAGGATCGCCACGATGCCGGGATCCGGAAGACCGGTCTCGAGCACGAGGACCGTTTCGGCCGCGCCCGCGTCGACCGCCTCCCCGACCTCGGAAGGACCCACGGCCGCCCGCAGCCCGCCGGCGAGCGAACGGACCAGCCGCTCGACCACTTCCGCCTCCTCCGCGGCGACGCTCCCGCGGAGGGTCTCGGTCGCCCGTCCGGAGCGGAGCAGCTCGTCGATCCCGACCCGCCCGGATTCGCTCGTGGCGTAGAGATGGGTCTTGGCGGCGACCTTCGGATCCGCCTCCTGGAGCCGTCGGACGACCTCCTCCTTGAGAAAGCCGGGCCCGGCCACGACGAGCGCCGTCGCGGGGGCGGCCTCGCGCCGCAGCACCTCGACGAGCTCCGCGGCGTACGTCGCCCGATCCTTCTCCGCCTGGCCGCCTTCGTACCGCTTGCCCGCGAGCGTCCTCCGGATGTCGGCGATCGGTTCGATGGCGCGGCCGCGGAGCCGGACGATCGACGAGTCGCCCCAGTCGACGGCGGCGAGGACGATCGTCGGCTCCCCGGCCCCGGCCAGGCCCTCGTCCAGCAACACCCGGTCGGCGGCGGTGAGGGCGGGCTTCAGCACCGCGACCTCGTCCCCCTCGGTCAGGTCGAGCGTGTGGTGCCGGCCGATGTCGAACGGTCCGGCCCGGATCGGGCCGGTAAAGCGGACATGCTTCGAGAAGCCGTGGAACTCGACCTGTTCGACGGCGATCTCGATCCAGACCCGACGCCGGGTACGCTCGGCGCCCGGGACGTCCGCGGGGGCCTCCGGATCCCGGCGGGTGGTCGAGGCGCCGACCCGGTCCCCGGGACGGACGAACCGCGCGATCCGCCACAGGTCGCTCGGGCTCTCCAGGCGGAGCCGCAGCAGTCCGGTCGCCGCGTCGCGGTGGAGGAGACGCACGGCCGACCTCGGCCGCCAGAGCCGGACGGCGGTTATGCGGATTGCGGCCGCCGCCCGGGTCCGCATCGGCCCCGGGTGGTGCGGCCGCCGCCCGGGTACGGACCGGGCGCATCCGGGTTCCCGATCCGGGGGCCGGGGGCCCGCCGCACGCGCCCGGGACCCCGCCCCTGGGCGGATGGACGGGAGCTCTCGCGGAAGGTTTATCCTCCACAGGTCGCTGGTACGACCGCCGGCGGGTGGGCCGTCTGAGCGATCAGTATGCGGAGCTGTTTCGGCAACGGTCGTTCCTTCCCTTCCTGACGGCGGGCGCCCTCCAGTTCGCCGCTCCCGCCACGGTCTCCGTCATCCTGTTCTACTCGGTAACGATCGCCTACCCCGCGCCGCTGCGGGCGACGGACGGGGCCCTCGCGCTCGCCTTCCTCGGCCTGGCCTCCGCGCTCCCGACGCTCGCCACGGCGTTCGTCTCGGGGGCGATCACCGACCGGAACGACCGGGGCTGGTTGATGCGCGGGGCGAACCTTCTCGGCCTGGCCGGGGTGGCGGCGCTCATCGGCATCCTGGTCTTCCGTCCGACGGAGCACCTCGCGTTCGGCGGAGGGGGCTTCTACCTGCCCGAGTGGGTCGTCCTGGTCTACCCGACGTGGGCCGCGGTGGTCGTCTCTTCGACCTTGTTCCGCCCCGCATTCAACACGAGCCTCGTCCGGATCGTCCCGCGCGCGCTCCTGGGTCCGGCGAACGGGCTCATCTACGCGGTCGCCGGAGGGCTCACGGCAGTGTCGGTGGTCGCCGGAGGCGTTCTCCTCACCTGGGGACCGGCCAGCTACGCCCTCGGTCTCCCGTTCCTGCTCTACTTTGCCACGCAGATTGCGCTCGCGACCCTCGCGGTCGACCTCTCTGCCTCGCCCTCGAAAGGGCCCGCGCGCTCCCTGCTCCAAGACGCCCGGGCCGGGTTCGCCTACATCGGGAGGCATCGGGCGATCCTCGAGCTCACCCTCTCCGGGCTCGTGATCAACTTCCTGGTGGCGCTCGCGACGGTCGAGCTCGCCGTCTACGTCACCACGTGGCTCTCGGCGACCCCGGGGTACTGGTACGGCGGGATGGTCGCGGCCGCGACCGTCGGCTCCTCGGTCGGTTTCGCGCTCGCGGGCCGGTTGCGCTTCCAGCCTCGCGCCGGCCTATGGATGGTCCTGCTGGCGATCGCCCTCGGCGGGGTGCTCGTCGCGCTCGCCGAGATACGCAGCATCTGGCTCGCGCTACCGACGATCTTCATCTTCGGGATCTTCCCCGGGATGTTCTCGACGATCTTCCTCTCGACGATCCAGTCGACGGTACCCGACGAGACGATGGGGCGGGTCTTCTCGGCGGACGAGGTCGGGAGCTACGCGCTCGTCCCGGTCGGGCAGTGGGCCGGCGGCTCGCTCACCTACGAAGTGGGGGTCCAAGGGACGTACCTCACCGCGGGCGGAACGCTCGCCGCCTTCGGGGTCCTCATGCTGATCGGCTTCGGTTCGCTGCGCCGCCTCGCGATCCATCCGTCGACCGGGGACGGCGGGTAGCGGCACGGTCGGGCCGGACCGGCACGAGCCGCTCCGAATACCACTCCGAGGAGGGCCCGATCGTCCGCACGAATCCGAGCGACGTGTAGAGCCGCACGGCCGGCTCGTTCCCCTCCGTGACGTTCAGCGCAACGATCGACTCCCCCCGGGCCCGGAGCGCGTGCAGGCTCGCGAGCGTCAGCGCCCGCCCGACCCCGCGACCCTGGACCGCGGGATCGACCTGGAGGCTGATGAGGAGCGGCCCGAACGGCGCTCGCACGAACAGGCAGGATCCGAGCGAGCCGCCGTCCTCCGATTCCGCGACGGTCGACGCCCACGGGAGGAACTCCCCCCAGCGACCGGCCAGCATCTCGCGCACCGACCGCTCGCTGTCCCGGCGGCGATCGGGATCGCTCCGGAAAAGGTAGGAGTCGAAGTGCCCCGTGAACGCCGCCGCATGATGGGCCGCCAGCGCGGGCTCGTCGTCCGGTCCCACGGCACGGATCCGGACGCCCGGGGGGGCCGGTTCCACCGGTAGCGGGGTGCCGAACGGCAGCCGCATCTCGCTCCGGGCGTAGCGGGCGAACCCGCGGCTTCGGAGGAGCTCGGCCTCCGCCTCGCGCGCGAGACCGTTCCAGCCGGCCGGGACGATCTGGAACGGCCCAAACTCCCGTTCGGCGAGGTCGAAAAGGGCGGCGTACCGGTCGGCGGAGCCCGCCCCCTGCTCGAGGTAGATCGCCCGGATCCGGCGGCCGAGCTCGGGGGTTCCTTCCCAGGCGACGACCCCGACCGGAACGTCCGCATCGCGTACCATCCGGCCCTCGATCGACCCGCTCCGGAGGCATTCGACGGCCCAGGCGATGGCCGGGGCGGGGTCCTGGGGCGGGACCTCCCCCCGGGCCCGGGCCTCGACCGCCGCGGTCAGCAGGCGTTCGGCCGCCGGCCGGTCGTCGGAGAGGGGGACCAGTCGGAGGGCCGGGGGCATCGTCGCCCCGGGGCCGGAGGCGGTCGCGGAGCCGTTCGAACGCACTCCGTCCGGCCCGCCAGAAACGACCGAGGGGGCTTCGAGCGCGCCCGATCCCCGGAGCCACTGCTCCGGCCGCTCGATGAACGGGCGCACGCGTTCGATGCGGTCGTACGCTGCCCCGAGGGAGATCCCCTCCGCCCGGTGGAGGTACCACGCGGCGGCCAGCGGGGAACGACGGACCCCGTGTCCGCAGAAGATCAGGACCGGCTCCCCCCGACTTCGCGCGTCGCGGACGGCCGTCGCGATCTTCTCGAGGTTCTCCCGGAGGGGCCGTTCCTCCTCGGGGTCGTACACCGGCAGCCGTTCCGACGGTACCCCCGCATCCTCGCCGGCGTCGAGCACGCACACCCGGAGGCCCGGAAAATCGGCCGCGGCCGCGCGCCCACCGACAAACACCCCGGGGGCGATCTCCGTCGGGAGAGCGGGCCCCGCCGTCGGGGAGCGGATCGGAGGCGGAGCGGGGGGCATCCCGACGACCAGTTCGGCGGAGTATATGCCGCTCCGCCTACCCGAACTCCCCTTCGCGGGCGGGGTCGGGGGAGCGCTATCCCGCCGTCCCCACGCTCTCGAAGAGGCGGAGCCACTCGGGGAGGACCACCTCCCAGGAGAACCGGAGGACCCTCGCTCGGCCGGCGGCGCCGAGCCGGCGGCGAAGGAGCGCGTCGGTCGTGCACCGCTCGAGCGCCGCGGCGAGCGCGGCGGGGTCCCCGGGCGGACAGAGCAGCGCGTTCTCCCCCTCGGAGACCACTTCCGGGATCCCGCCGACCCGGCTCGCGACGATCGGCAATCCGGCGGCCATCGCCTCGAGCAGGACGATGCCGAACGGTTCGAGATGCGAGGGGAGGACGAAGAGATCGGCGGTCCGGTATTCCTGCAACAGACGGGGCCGGTCGAGCGGGCCGAGGAGTTCGATCTGTTCCCGGACCCCGAGCTCCCCCGCCAAACGGAGGACCGCTCCGGCCCCGCCCCAGTCGGCGCCGGCGAGCCGGATCCGAGGACGTGCCGAGGGCGGGATCCGGGGGAGCGCCCGTACGAGGGTGAGCAGCCCCTTGTGCTCCGCGTCGAGCCGCCCGACGAAGAGTGCGACCGGCGGTCCCCCGCGAGCCGGCGGCGCGTCCCGCGGGGCCGGAAACTCCCGCAGGTCGACCCCGTCCGGGATCGTGACGATCTTCTCCGCATCCACCCCGAGGGAGAGCAGGAGCGCCCGCTCGATGCGGGTCTGCACGACGACCCGGTCCGCCGGAGAGAGCGTGGCGCGGGCGACGAACCTCGCGTACGCCAGCCAGCCGGCCGTTCCCCGTCCCCGGTCGACGTGCGTCTCCACCACGAGCGGCGTCCGGTCCCGGCGCCGCCGGAGGGCAGCGAGCCATGTCGGCGCCATCCCGAAGGCGTGGGCATGGACGACGTCCGCGCGGGAGGAAAACAGGTCGACGGCCATCCCCGGCGCCCAGATCCCGAGCCCGTGCGGGGCGGGCCACCACCGGAACGCCCGATGCCGTCGCACCGGGATCGGATCGGAACCCGCGACCGGCTTTAGCCGGCGGAACGGTCGGTCGCGGTCGACGTCCGTCGTCGCGACCTCGACCGTGTGCCCGCGCGCCCGGAGCCCATCGGCGATCGCGGCGATGTGGCTCTCGACACCCCCGAGGGCGGGGGGGTAGCGGTGGGTCACCTCGAGGATCCTCACGGGCTCTCCGCCGGGGCCCCCGGTCCGGAGGCGGAGGCGGCGCCCGAGCCGACGCGCCGGTGCCGCCCGAAGGGGAGGAGGCGGAGGGGCCACGGCACCGGCGCCGGCTCGTCGCGGTAGAGGACCCACGCGAGCTGCACCAGG
>JAJZDF010000009.1 GCA_021828715.1 Thermoplasmata archaeon | reverse complement strand
GCGAAGCCGTGGACGTCGGTGACCTCCACCGTCACGGAGTAGGTGCCGGCCGCCGTCGGGGTGCAGCGGACGACCGCGAGGTCGCCGAGGCATCCGGGCGGAACCCCGGTCCATAGATAGGAGTACCCTCCGGCCCCGTCCTGGGCCGAAGCTTGGAAGGTCACCGAGGAGCCGAGGTCGATCGCCGGTGCGCTGACGTTGGCCGAGACGACGACCGGATACTGGTCGACGGTGAAGTAAAACCCGGCGGGGGTCCACTCGACGCCGTTCGAATCCGTCACCGTGGCGTAGAGCGTGGTCGCCTCGGCGGCGGTGGGCGTGCAGTTGAGGGGGTCCCCCTCGATCGGGCACCCGGGGGGAACCCCCTGCCAATCTACGGTGTAGGGGGGCGCCCCGCCGGAGATCGGGACGGCGAACGACACGGTCCCTCCCACGGCGAGCCATGGAACCGACGCGGTGACGTTGCCGACCGACAGCGGCGGGGAAACCGGTAGGGTCACGTTCGCGCTTTGGGCCGTGACGCCGTTCGAGTCGACGGCCGTTGCGGAGATCGAGTACGTCCCGGGGTGGGCCGGCGCGCAGGTGACGTTCGCTCCCGAGACCGTGCACGGGAACGGGAGACCCGTCCAGGAGACGGAGTACGGAGGTGCGCCGTACACTATCGACACCGAGACGTTGACCGACTCCCCCACGTCGACCCCGGGGCGACTCAGGGTCGGCCCGCGGATCTCCTCCGCCGGAAGTACCTCGACCGATGCGTTCGCGCTGTTTCCCTGCTGGTCGAGGATCTGGAGGGTATACGTGCCGGGGAGCGCCACCGCGGGGACCTCGACGGTGCCGACCCAGGAGCCGTTCGCCGCGGTGGTCAGGGCGCCGGCCAGGCACGTGCCGACCGAGGCCCCCAGGCAGTCGAGCGACGTTCCGTTGAGGGCGAGCCGGACGATCGACGAATCGGCGCCGAGTCCGGAGGCGGAGAGCGCGGCGGTCGTGTCCGACTCCACCGGCCCGGGGAAGAGCAGCCCCGCGTCGATGCGGAGCGGGGCGCCGGCGTAGGTCGCCGGCTCGACCGACTGAACGTAGTCCTGTACCTCGGACGCGACCACGCCCGCCCTCGCGGCAGGATCGTAGGCCACGGCGCTCGCCTCGATGGGACCCGAAGAGAACGACAGCGCGGTGTCGGTCGCGATCCCGATCACGGCTACCTCGGAGTACCAGCCGCCCACGGTCGCGAAGATCTCCCCGTCGGTGGGGTCGAGGGCCATGCTGCGTACGTAGGAGTCCCCCAGGGAGATATTCCCCACCCGGGAGAACTGTTCTGCGGAGTAAACGGCGAGGCGGCTCGACGAGTACGAGCCGACGAACGTCTCGTTGGTCGCCGGGTCGAAGAGCAGAGTCAAGGGGTCGGACGGCAGCGCGACGGTGCGGACGAGGGTCAGGTTCGGGACGTCGAGCACGCTGAGGTTGGAGCTCGCGTCGTTCGAGACCCACAACCGTGCCGCCACCGGATCGTAGGCCAGGCTCGTGGGATCCTGGCCGACCGGCGCGGCGGCCACTTCCGAATCGTTGCCGAGGGCGATCTCTACGACCGACCCGTTTCCCGGCAACGCGACGAAGAGATACGACGCGTTCGCCGCCACCGCGAGCGCCGACGGCGAGGAGGGAAGCGAGACGTTGCCGACCGAAGCACCGGAGGCGGCGTCGACCACCGCGATGCGGTCGGCGCCCGGCTCCGCGACGTAAAGCCGGTCGTTGACCGGGTCGAACGCGAGCGCTCCGGGGGCCCCCGCGAGGTCGATCGTCCCCGTCTGGGTGAGGTTGGCCGCACCGAGGACGTCCAACCGCTGCTGGGTGGAGTCGCTCACGAAGAGCAGACCGTCGGGGCTGTCGACGGCGATGGACAGCGGCGACCCCCCGAGCGAGATTGGGGTTCCCGCGAGGGTACCTCCGCTCACGGCGAACAGGGTGGTGTTCCCGTTCGGGGTGGCCGGGACCTGTGCCGTGCAGGTTCCTCCGAGGTTCGACTCGAGGACGCCGCTCGCCGACGTGCGGCACGAGTTGTTGGTCGAGCCGCCGCCCGCCGTGAAATTTACCGTGGCGTTCGGGAGGTAGCCGCTCCCCGACGCCGCGAATTGGGCCCCGACCCGGGCCGACGTGACGTTGAGACCGAGCGTCGCCGAACTGCCGCCGGAGGGCCGCGGTGCGGCCACCGCTCCGGCAACGGAGAGCTGCCCTGACGCCGGGGATGGACCGAAGGGGGACGGGGTACCGGGGGGCGGGGCGGCGAGGGGCGCGGCGCCGACCAGGAGAAGAGCGAGCGCGAGGAGAGCGAGCACGATCGTGCGGCGACGGCGTCCGCTCGTAGGCCGGCCCGGGGAGAGCACGTCCCCCTTTGCCACCACGCCCCTTATCCCTTCCGGAGGCTCGCCCGCGCGGAACGGAGCGCCGACATGACCGTCAAACCCCGCAAGGCACCGTCGCCCGCGATCAAGAAGCGCCACCGCAAGGCCCGCCAGATGCGGATCGCACGGCGGCGACGACGGTCTACGCGCGCCTGATTCCCCCGCCGGCAGCCGTTCCGGCACCCGCCGTCCCCCGTCGATCCCCTCTCGGCTCACCCGACGAGTCGAACGGGACCTAGGGTCCGATAGGCCGGGATCCCTTCCCTCTCGACCCGGGCGATTGCTCGGGATCTACGCGCTGTCGGCCCCGGGCCGGGACGGCCCGCTCCACGGCTGCGAGCTCTCCGAGCGCAGCGCGCGGCGGACCTAGGGAACAGGGCGCCCGGGTCCGGGGGCGGTCTACCCCGCGCTCCGACGGCTCGAGGAGCCGGGGTACGCGCGCGCCCGACCGGAAGTTCCCCGCCGTCGCCCGACGATCCCCCCTCGGGGCCGGGCGTTCCTCCGGTCGCTGGAGCGGCGACGCGAGGAGCGGGCCGGATCCGTCCCCGACCCGATGTTTCCCCCGTGGCTCCGGGAGATCTCCCACGTCACCCCCCTCCCGCTCGCGACAGGGCCCGGCGTCTCGTTCGTGATCGGGGGCGGCGCCCCCTCGAGTCTATCCCGCGATCCGGACGACCCCGCTCGGCGGGCTCGGATACGCGGTCCCGTCGCGGTGCCTCACGATGGAGGGGCGCCCCGGCGCGCCGGAGGCACCCGGGACGGCCCTGCGCCCGGCACGACCTCGACGCGGAAGTCCCGACCCTCCCATCGGTCGCCCTCCGTCCAGCGGAAGGTGAAGACCCATCCGGCCGCCCCCTCCGCGAGGGGCTCCAGGGGGACGGCGTGGAGCCCGGGGGCGACGGGGGTGGACGGGAGGTCCCGGACATGCCCCCAGCCGTCGGGGGAGACGTGGAGGACGAACGGGGCTCCGGCGAGGACCCGGAGCGCGACATTCGGAGGGATGCCGGGTACCTGACGGCGGAACGTCCAGAACTCGGGCGGCGACGCGGGCGGCGGCGACACCAGGTATCGTTCGGCGACCTCGGGGACCCGGTCGAAGACCGCGTGCTCGCTGGCAGATCGGAGGAGCTTCACGTACTCCGCATGCGCCCAGACGAGGGGGGTCGCCGACTCGGTCGGGCGCCCCCGGAACAGGTGCTGCGCCGGACGGTCGTCGTCGTCCCATACCTGCTCCGGCAGGAGACCGGTAGAGGTCGCGAGTCGTTCCAGCGTCCGAAGGTACGGCCCCGGATCTCCGCCCCGGGCGAGCTCGAAATGCCCCCGCTCCCCGACCAGGAGGGGCCACGCCCGCCCGATCCCCCACCCGACGAACGGACCGCCGTCGGGGCGCTCGCCGTAGCCGTCGTGATTGTACCGCCGCCAGACGGGACCGGCCGGCGTCTCCACCTTCAGGACCCGGTCCACGAGACGGAGGGAGTCCCGGATAAGCGGGTCGTCGGCCCCCCGCACTCCGAACCGGACCAGATCGAGGAATCCCGGGTCGACGATCTCGTCGGCCGGGAACTCGTTCGGCGCCCCCGGCGGCAGGTTCGGCAAGCGTACCCTCCCGAGCTCCGCCTGCTCGTGGGGCACGGGGTCGCTCACGTCCGCGGGCCGGATACGCACGAAATGGCGCCGGACCCCCGGGTCCAGGCATCCCGAGCGGGTGACGGTCCACGGCTCGACATGGGCGGCAAGGAAGTCGGCGTACTCCTGGAAGAGCGTCGCCCCGTCCGGGGCGTGCGATCTCCGGGCAAAGCCGGCGGCGGTCGTCAGCGCGGCGATGCAGGCGGCCAGGGTCGACGGCGAGTAGCCGCCGACCTCCTCCCACCGGTCCTGCTCGGTGACCGGGCCGTGGAGGAGGAGGAACCGGGCCCCCTCCATGACCATGGGGGTCGGGTCGAACTCCTGGAGGGCGCCGACCCGGAGCAGCGCCCCGGCGAGCAGGATCGGGTAGGCGACCTCGTCGAGCTGCAGGCCGCCCCAGTAGGGCCGACCGTCGATCCAGAAGTTCTGCGGGAACCCCCCGTCGGCCTGTTGTCGGGTCGCGAGGTAGACCAGCGCCCGGAGGGGCGCCTCGGTCGAGCCGGCGGCGAGGAGTCCGGTCGCTGCGTGGAAAAGGTCGCGGACCCAGACCAGGTGGTAGCCGCCCCGGTTCTCGTCGCCCTGGGCCGCCCCCCACGGGATCGAGAGGGACGCCACGAAGCCGCCGGGGAACGTCTTGTCCTCGTGGGCGAGGAGCACGGCGCGGCTCGCGCGGAAGAGCGCTCCCCCGTCCGCGGCGTGGGTCGGCCCTTGCTCTTCGCCGTGAGCGCTCCGACGCCATTGGGCGAGGAACCGCCGCTCGTGGAGGTCGAACGGGGTTCCGAGCGACTGGAAGAGCGTCGTGATCGCGGCCGAGCCGCTCTCCCCCAAGGCGACCGCGACCGTGAACTCCGTCGACGGGGCCGCGACGGGAATCTCCCCGACCAGCGCGACGTTCCCGTCGGGGGCCCGGTCGAACTCCCAGGTGAGGTCGCGATGCCGGCTCAGATCGGTCCAGCCGTCGCTCGCGCCGACGTAGCCGACCGAGCCGCGGACGAACGGGGTCGAGGCGGAGATCGCGAGCGCGGCGCCGTCCTTTTCGGCCAGAAGGACCGGGCGTCCCAGCACCTCGCGGACCGACGCCGAGTTCCCCCAGCCCCCGCCGGCCAGGTGCGGGGCGGCGAGGACGAACGCGCGGAGGCGACCGACCAGCGTCGGATCGGGGATATCGAGGTGAATGCGGGCCAGCAGGCACGGAAGGTGCGGGTCGGTCAGCACGGTCTTCCGGAGGCGGTACCGGCCCTCCGGCGCCTCACCGTGGATGCGGTAGGCGAGCGCGTCGTCCCCGATGCGGGTCGTCGAGCTCCGGATGTCCCGCTTCTCTTCGTGAAAGAACGTCGAGCCGTCCGTGAACAGGAGCTGGAGGTCTCGGAGCTGCGGGCGGTCGAGCGTCGGGAAGTAGAGTTCGGTGACGATCCCCCGCCAGAGGGTGAACCAGAGGCGCGAGTCGCCGGAGTACGCGGTCCCGAGGCCCTCCTTGTTCGAGTGGGACCAGCGCGGCGGAAGGCCGGGGGCACCGAAGGCGGTCCGCTCTCCGCGTGCAGGGGCGTCGACCATCGACGCCCGAGGCCCGGCGCAGGTAAAGGGTTTGATGTCGACCGCGCACGACCCCCGGGAACCCGCGCCCTTTTGAAATCGTCCGGCTCCCCTCGGGCGTGCAACTCGAACTTGCGCTGCCGCTGTTGATGCTCCTCGCCATCGTGGCCGGGCTCGTCGGCGCCCTCACCGGTCTCGGCGGCGGGGTGATCGTGATCCCGGCGCTCGTCCTCCTGTTCGGCGTGCCGATCTCGGATGCCATCGGCGTCGGCGCCGTGACGATCCTGGCGAGTTCCAGCGCCGCCGGCGCCGCCTACGTGCGCGAGCACCTGACCGACCTTCGGATCGGGATGTTCCTCGAGATCGCCACCGTCCCGGGGGCGCTCATCGGGGCATCGACCACCGTCATCCTCACCCACGCCTCCCTCGAGCCGGTCCTGCTGATCGCCCTCGGGGTGGTGCTGCTCCTGATCGTCCCCGGCACGATCTCCCGCCGGCACGTCGAGCTCCCCGAGGGCGTCCAGCCGGATGCGCGCTCCCGCCGGCTCGGACTGAGGGGCCGGTACCACGACAACGTCCTCGACCGCGACGTCGACTACGCGGCGGATCGGACCAGCCCGGCCCTGGGGGTCATGTTCGGCGCGGGGCTCGTCTCGGGAATGTTCGGGATCGGGGCGGGGGTCTTCAAGGTCCTCGCCCTGGAAAAGTACCTGCGCCTTCCGATGAAGGTCGCGACCGCCACCAGCAACTTCATGATCGGCGTGACGGCCGCCGCGGGCGCCGGCATCCTCTTCGCCGCCGGGT
Organism: Thermoplasmata archaeon; assembly: GCA_021828715.1. Classification (GTDB taxonomy): domain Archaea; phylum Thermoplasmatota; class Thermoplasmata; order Lutacidiplasmatales; family UBA184; genus Lutacidiplasma. Next base: position 5,063 of record JAJZDF010000009.1, on the reverse strand, counting down.
TCATCGATCCGCTCGTCGCCGCGCCGGTGGCGCTCGGCACCGCCCTCGGGGCGTTCGGCGGAAGCCGTCTCCTCCCGCACCTGCGGAACCAGACGGTCCGGTGGGTATTCATCCCGTTCATCGTCCTGCTGGCCGTCGAATCGATCCTCCGGGGGTTGGGAATCGCATGAGCGCCCCGTCCGTCCGTCCCCTGCTGCCCGACGTAGAGTACCGCCGGATGTCGTTCATCCTGCGCACCGGACTTGCGATCGCGCTCCTCCTCATGGTCGTGGGAGTCCTCGTCTACCTCTTCTTCCACCCCCATCTCGATCTCGCCCAGGCGCTCGCGCACAACCCGATCCTCCGCTATCTCGGGTTCACCGGGCTCGTGGCGGGGCTCGCCGCCGGGAATCCCGCGGCGGTGCTCACCGTCGGGCTTTTGGCCCTCGTGGCCACCCCGATCTTGCGGGTCGTGACCGGGTTCTACTACTTCCGCCACGGCGGCGAGCGGACGCTGGAGCTCGTGACCCTGACAGTGCTCCTGCTGCTCCTCTTCGGCCTGTTCGTTCTCGGACCGGTGCTCCGATAGAGCCGGGCCGCAGCCGGCACGGCCGACCCACGGCTCACGGAGGGGCCGCGAGGGCACGGAGGGCCGCGTCGACCGACGCACGGCCCTCCTCGGCGAGCCGCCGGGCGGCGGCCGGATCCCGGGCCTCCGCGAAGAGTCGGAGCAGCGGTTCCGTCCCGGACGGGCGAAGGAGGACCCAGCCGTCGTCGGAGAACGCCTTTACCCCGTCGATCGTCACGAGCCGCCGTCCGGCCGCCTCGTAGGCGGCGGCGACGCGGCCGACGACCGACGCGCGCAGGTCGACCGGGCAATCGATCCTCTCCTTGATCAGCGCGTAGCGCGGGAGCTCCGCCAGGAGCTCGGCGAGCGGCCGGTCCGCCCGCGCGATCAGATCGAGGACCGCGGCGGCGGTCATCGCTCCGTCCCGGGCGAACTGGAACGACGGCGTGATCGCCCCGCCGTTCTCCTCGCCGCCAAAGACGGCGTGCTTCTCGACCATCGCCCGCGTGACCGCGGGAGAGCCGACGCGCGTGTAATGGACGCTCCCCCCGAGAGGCCGGACGGCATCCTCGAGGCTCTGGGACGCCGAGACCGGGGTGACGACGACGCCGCCGTGCGCGCGGGCGACCGCGTCGCGCGCCAGCAGCGCGAGGATCTCCTCCCCGGGGATGTACCGGCCCGCGGAATCGATGAAGACCGCCCGGTCGGCGTCTCCGTCGTGCACGATCCCGAGGTCGGCGTTCATTCCGGCGACGGCCCGTTGGGCATCCCGGGTGTGCGCCTCGGTCGGCTCGGACGGGTGGCCCGGGAAGGTGCCGTCCAGCTGACCGTTCAAGGAGATCACGCGGCACCCGAGTCGGCGGAGGAGCGACGGGCTCGTCACGGCGCTCGCGCCGTTGCCGCAGTCGAGGACCACGGTGAACGCCCGGCGCCGGATCCGGTCGACGTCGACCTGGCCGAGGATCCCCTCCACGTACTGATCGGCGCCGTCCCGGACGGAGTACGACGACCCGATCTGGGAGAACGGGACCGAGCGGGCCGTCCCCGCCTCGACGGCGCGCTCGATTCCCTCCTCGACCGAGCGGAGGACCTCGAGACCGTCGGCGGCGATGCACTTCACGCCGTTGAACTCGGGAGGATTGTGGGAGGCGGTGACGATCACGCCGAGCTGGGCGCGCAGCCGAGGGACGAGGTACTGGACGGCCGGAGTCGGAAGGACGCCCACGTCCGCGACCCGATGCCCCCCGAGGATCAGGGTCCCCTCGACGAGGCGGGCGAAGGCGTAGCTGGACGTCCGCCCGTCCCGGCCGACCACGATCGGTCTCCCGACCGGAAACTCGGCCCCGATCGCTCCGGCGACCCGGACGGCGAAGGCGGCGGTCAGCTCGCGGCCCACGACCTCGCGAATCCCGTTCGTCCCGAACAAGCGCATCGTACGCCTCGATCGGGCGCCAATCGGGTATGGTTCTTAAGGGAAAGGTTATCGACGCGCCGTCCGTCCTCCGGGGCGTGCCTCCCGAGCGCCTGCTCGCGGACGAGATGCTCGGGCGCCTCGCCCGGTACCTGCGGTTCGTCGGGCTCGATACCGCCTACGCGCGGGGCCTCACGGACGACCGGATCGCCCGATGGGCCTCCGAGGAGGGGCGGGTGCTTCTGACCCGAGACCGCGGGCTCGCCGCCCGCGTGCCGGGAGCGGTGCGGATCCGCGCACGGGACATTGCCGGCCAGTGGCGGGAGTTGCGCGGGTCGTTTTCCGATCTTCCCGGGACGGTACGGTTCGCCCGCTGCACCCGCTGCAACGGCGAGGTGCGTCGGGTAACGCTCTCCCCCGATGCCGTCGAGCCGGTCGGGGCGCCGGTCGCCCGCATCGCGACCGGGTTGCCGCTCTATCGCTGCACGGCGTGCGGGCACGTCTACTGGAGCGGCACCCACACGTTGGCGGTCCAGCGGGCCCTCGACCGGTGGGCCGCGGAGTCCGGGCGATGATACGGGCGTTCGTGGAGATCTCCGGCGAGAGCCCGCCGCTCGCGGCCGCGGAGGTTGCCGGGGCGGTCGAGGTCCTCGGGGGAACCGTCCTCGACGACCCCTCCGGTCCGTCTCCCCTGGTCTCGGTAGAACTGCCCCGGGAGGCCGTCGGCCGTCTGGCCGTACGACTCGGGCTCGCCCATCGCTGCCTGGTCCCCGCCCCCGACCTCCGACCGGCCGGACCCGATGCTCCCCCGCCGGGAACGGCCGCATTCCGGCCGCTCGGGCGTCCGTCGGGGGGCGGGCTCGACCCCGCGGTGCGCGAGGCGGCCGAACGGTGGAAGGCGGCGGGAGGCCGGGTCGACCTCGACAGGCCCGACCACCGGTTCTGGCACGTCCTCTTCCCCGACGGCCGACGACGTTGGCTCGAGGAAGTAGGTGCGGTCGATCGGAAGGCCACGGCCGCCCGGGCGATCTCGACGCTGCCGTACCGGCGCCCGGTCGGCCTCGCGCCGCGGCTGGCGCGCGCCGCCGCCAACCTGGCGCGAGCCGCTCCCGGCCGGACCGTCGTCGATCCGTTCCTCGGCACCGGCGCCCTCCTCGCCGAGGCCGGTCTCCTCGGGAGCCGGGTGTACGGGATCGACCAAGACCCGACGATGGTGCGCGGCGCGCTCCAGAACCTCGAGCACCTCGGGGTCGACGCGGCCGGTGTCGCGGTCGGGGATGCCGGAACGGTCGATCCCCCCAACGCCCCGCCGGAGTTTGACGCCCTCCTCACGGACCCGCCGTACGGTAGGGCGTCGAGCACGCTCGGGGAAGCGCCCGCGGCGCTCCTCGCACGGGTCCTCCCGCGCTGGGCCGGGCGGCTTCGGTCCGGCGGGGTCGCGGTCCTGATCGTGCCCGCCGGCTCCGCGCCCGTGCTTCCCCGCTGCCGGCTCGAGACGGCCGTGGAGGTCCGGGTCCACCGGAGCCTGACCCGGGAATTTCGGGTCTATCGTCGGGAAGCGTCCGACCGCCCGGAACCGCCGGGGGCCCCCGGTCGCGGAAAAGCCGGGGCCGCCGGGATCCCGAGCGGCGCGGGGGGAAGCCACGCGGCCGTCACGGGGGGATGAGCACGACCGAGTTCGTCGCCGAGCCGCCCCCGGCGGTCGCGCAGAACTGGTCCGACGACAGGTCGAGGGTGACGCTCGTGGCGCTCCCCGAGTCGAAGAAGGCGAAGGAGAGCTGCACGGTCGCCGAGCCGTCGACGGTGACGTATGCCCCGCCCGGGAACGTCGCGGAGGCGCCGTACACCGTCACGTTCGCCGCCCCGGGAAGGGCGAACGTCCACGAGGCGTTCGCTTCCCAGTCGCGCAGCGCGGCCCCCCCGAGATAGACGGTCGTGTTCCCGACCCTCTGGGAGACGTTGACCACCTGTCCCGAGAAGGTGTACCCGTGCGAGACCGGGTCCTGATTCACGATCGCGTACTGGACGTCGGCGGTGACCGGACCGCCCGCGGTCGCTCCGGGGTAGTGGACCGCCCCGACGTCCAGCTGCATCTGCCCGAGGGGCGTGGCGAGGGGGACGATGACGAACCCCCCGATCAGGATGGCGACGACGAGCGCCCCGACCAGGTACCGCTTCGTGCCGAGCCGGGAGAGGTCGTTGAGGGGGGGCGGATGGCGCATCCCGAGGAGCAGGATCAAGATCCCGAAGAAGAGCCAGCCCGTGTAGAAGATCCCGAGGGCGAACAGGAGCAGGACCGCGGCGTAGCTGACGAACCGGGACCGCTCGCCCGCCAGCGCGCGGAAGACGTGGCCCCCGTCGAGCTGGCCCGCCGGCAGGAGATTGATCGCCGTCACGAAGATCCCGACCCAGCCGGCGAGGGCGAGCGGGCTCAGGCTCACGAGGGACGGGGGAAAGAAGTAGCTCAGCAGCTGCCAGAACAGCGGGACCCCGATCTCGATGTTGCCGTAGCTGACGCCCAGGATCGTGGGGCCGCAGTAGGTGGCGGGAAGCACCGGGGCGTGGGCCGAGAGGTACAGCCCGGCGAGGGCGACCGGGATGGACGCCGCGAAGCCGGCCAGCGGGCCGGCGGCCCCGATGTCGAACATCGCCTTGCGGTCTGGGAACGGCTCCCGGATGCTGATGAACGCCCCGAACGTACCGAAGAGGAACGGCGGAGGGAGCGGGATGAAGTACGGCAGCGACGCGTCGATGTGTCGCCGACGGGCCATGAAATAATGCGCGAGCTCGTGGAGCCCGAGGATCGTCAGCACCGGGATCGAGAAGTAGAGCGCCCCGTTCACGAAGTCGGTCCCGGCGAGATCCGTCCCGCCGACGTAGGTGAGCCAGATGAGGGCGCCGGCGAACGTGGTCGTGACGACCGTCGCCGCGAGGAGGACCAGGTTGACCCACTGGCGCCGCGTGCCGGGGCGCGGTCGGGGGATCACCTCGACGTACTGCTCGCCCGATTGCTGGCGTAGGATCGGGATGTAGCCCGCCGCCCACATCTCCTGGCGCATCCGGTCGAAGCGGGCTTCCAGATCGGTCCGGTCGACGTGGACCGCG
>JAJZDF010000008.1 GCA_021828715.1 Thermoplasmata archaeon | reverse complement strand
GGTGGAGGCGCCCATCTGGAGCTCCCCCTCGACCACGGCGCGTCGGGCGACCCTCGGCTTCCCCCCGACGTCCTGCTGGCGTGCCATAGCTCCCTCAGCGGGCGGCGGGACCGACCGCGGCGATATGCGCGAGCAGCGCCTCGAGTTGGATCCGGTCCGATGCGCCTTGCGCCAGGCGGAAGTCGAGCTCGCCGAGGTACTCGATCAGACGGACCTTCTCGCGCGCCGGCAGGGTCCGGTCGTCGATCTCCGGAAGGTAGCTGTGGATCGCACGGAGGATCTCATCCCCGGCCGCGCCCCGTTCCACCAGAAGGGCGTAAAGCTGGGTCCGGGCGTCGCGGAAGCGGCCGGCGACCGCCGCCGCCAGCATCCCCTCCACCTCGCGACGGAGGGGGGTCGAGGCGTGCTCCTGGATCGTCTGCGCGGTGACGTGGGCCGCGTGGGTCGCGGTAAGCTGGAGGAGATTGATCGCCCGCCGCATGTCGCCGTCCGCGGCGGCGAGGATCGCCTCGTACGCCTCGGGGTCGACCTGCTTCCCCTCGGCGCCGGCGATTCGCTCGAGTTGGGTCCGGATCGCGCCGGTCGAGTAGGCGCGGAACCGGAACACCGCGCAGCGGGACTGGATCGGGTCGATGACCCGGGACGAGTAGTTGCACGACAGGATGAACCGGCACGAGCCCGAGTACCGCTCCATCAGCCGGCGGAGCGACGCCTGGGCCTCCGCGGTCAGGTTGTCCGCCTCGTCGAGGAAGAGGAGTTTGAAGCTGACCTCCCCGATCGGCGCCGTGCGGGCGTACTGCTTGATCGTTCCCCGTACGGTGTCGATGCCGCGTTCGTCGCTCGCGTTCAGCTCGAGGAAGTTCTGCCGCCAGGACGGTCCGAAGAGGTCTCGGGCCAGCGCGAGGGCCGCGGTCGTCTTCCCGGTTCCCGGAGGTCCCGCGAACATCAGGTGGGGCAGCGACCGCTGCGCGGCGTAGGAACGGAGGAGCGGGACGATCTGCTCCTGGCCGACCATCTCCTCGAGCGACGTCGGGCGGTACTTCTCCACCCAGACCGCCTCCGACGCCCGAGCCGCCATGGTGCCGGGCCTCCGTGCCGGTGCCCGCTCTTTAGGGTTTCCAAGGAGGGTTCGGACGCTCGCCCTTCTCGTCGCCGCGATGTCGCCGGAGGGACTCCGCGAGGATGCGGCCGTACTGGCCGAGCGCCTGCCGGTGCCCCCCGTGGTCCTCCCGCTCGACTACGGCGAGCAGCCCCCGCAGCTGCTCCAGCGACGTCGCGTAGCGCACGTGGTCGTCGTGCAGGTGCGCCGGCCGGAAATCGGGCGCGGGCCCCGTGCCGGCAATGGGCGGGAGCCGGGTAGAGTCGTCCGCCCCCAGATGGTCGAGGACGCCCCGCTCCATCGCCGCCACGGCCGACTCGATCTGCTCGAGCCGGTACTCCTCGAGGAGCACCAGGCGGTAGGAGACCCGGTCGAACCACTCGACGAGCTCGTCGAACCCCGCCGGGGCGCGCGCAATGTCGACCGGCGGGGCGCTCGCCAGCACACCACGCCAGAGCCCGGGCCCGTGGATAGTCGTGTCGCCCCGGCGTCCCGGCCCCGGGGTCACCGGTCGTGACCGTCCCGTGTGCGTCCGCTCCATCCCCCTCCTAACCGTGGCCCTTCCGATGTCCGCGGCGCTTCTCCGCCCCCCGACCGACCTTGCCTGCCTGTACCGAACGACCGCCGTCCCCTCCGCGGCCGGAGCACCGGGACCGGGACGCCGGGCCGATCCGTCGGGTTCCCGGCGGGACGGCGAGGCGTACGACTCCGTTCCGCGCGGAGTGCGCGTCGCCGACCGGCCGTAGGCGTCCGCTCATTAGGCGGGCAGCGTCTGCGCCTTCGTGGCGACGGCGGGTCCCGGCCGGAGCGAGGGGCGCCTCCGCGTGCACGGCTACAACCTCTATTGGCGTTCGGTCGGCGACGGAGGGGCGCGGGGCACGGTCCTGATGCTCCACGGCGGTCCCGGGATGTGCCACGACTACCTACTCCCGTTCGAAGACCTCGCGTCGGCCGGTTACCGGGTCCTCTTCTACGACCAGCTCGGCTGCGGCCGATCGGAGCGCGCCCAGGACCCCGGGGAGTACTCGATCGACCGCGACGTCGAGGACCTCGAGGAACTCCGCCGAACCCTCGACCTCGGGCCGGTCCATCTGATCGGTTCGAGCTATGGGGGGCTCCTGGCAATCGCCTACGCCCTGGCCCACGCCGAGGGGATGCGCTCGCTGGTCAGCGTGAGCGGGCTGGCCGACGTGCCGTTGGCGGTGCGGGAGATGGCGCGCCTCGTGCGCGCCCTGCCGGCCCCGGCGGCACGAGCGATCGCGGACGGCGAGGCCCGGGGGCAGTACGACTCGCCGGCGTACTGCGCGGCGGTGGGACAGTTCTACCGCCGCCACCTCTGCCGTCTCGATCCGTGGCCGGCCGAAGTGACGTACACCCTCGAGCACGTGAGCGTGCCGAAGTATGGCCGGATGAACGGCCCGAACGAGTTCACGATCGTGGGGACGATACGGGACTGGACCGTCACCGACCGGCTGGGGGAGATCCGCGTCCCTACCCTCGTCACCGTCGGGAAGTACGACGAGGTGACGCCGGTCGTCGCCGGGTCGATCCACCGGGGGATCCCGGGCTCGGAACTGCGGCTCTTCCCGGAGAGCTCGCACCTCGCCTTCTGGGAGGAGCGGAGTCGCTACTTCGACGTGCTGCGAGATTTTCTCGACCGGCAGGGACCGTCCGGACGGAGCCGTTAGCCGGTCGCCCCGGCCAAAAGCGTGGGGACGGCCGCCGCCGAGGCGGAGAGGAGCGGACGCTCCGACTGGAGGAGCAGCAGCGTCCAGATGGTGAACGGGAGGGCGGCGGCCGCCCCGATGACCCACGAGGAGGCTCGGGCCCGTCCCGGTCGCGGCGAGAGCAGCCCCGGTGGGGCGAGCGCGGCCCATCCCACGAGGCCGACGGCGAGCGCCAGGAAGAACCCGAAGGCAGCCGGGGTCGGTCCGTGCCCGACGACCCGCGCGAAGAGCGCCACGATCCCGAGGTAGGCCGCGGCCGTGAGGCCGACCCCCACGCGGCCGAGCCACGGGGCGTCCCGGGATTCGGGAAACCAGAGGTCGACAATCAAGATCGGCAGCGCGATCGAGTAGACCGAATGGAAGACCGTGAGCCCGAGGGCCCAGAGCCAGTCGACCCCCGCCCACTGCCCGTACGTTGCGAACGCGAACACGGGGGCCCCGCCGGGGGCGAAGAAGGTGTGCACCGCAAACCCCTCCTCGACGATGCCGTACGCCGCCCCGAGGAGCAGGACCGTCGTCCAGCCTCCGCCGCGTCGCGCCCGGAACTCTCGGATCAGGAGGGCGCCGCCCCCGTACAGCGCGACGAGCCCGAGGAACGACAGGAGGAACCCCACCGGGTCGAACAGCAGGCGGGAGACCGGGGTGGAGCCGGTCAACAGTCCGGGGATCGAGGGGGCGACGAGCGCGAGCGCCACTATCGGCCGCCAGCCGGGGTACCGGCCGGCCCCGGGCCCCTCCCGGCGGTTCGGCCCCCGGCCGTCGGTCATCCCTCCGGGCTGCCCCGGTCGGATACTTGAATCCGCCGGCGAAGCGAGGGTAAGCCGGAGGCTATAACCCGGGGCGACGTGAACCCGGCGAACGATGCGCGAACGCCTCGCCCTGGTGCCGTTCCGCGGAACGATCCGGGAGCGCTCGGTGGAACCGTACCTCGCGCTCCTCCGGAGCCTGCGCTCGCGCCCCCGGGTCCGGGGGGTGCTCCTCGACATCTCGAGCGGCGGCGGGGAGTCGATCGCCTCGATGGACCTCTTCCTCGCGGTCCAGCGATTGGACCGGGTAAAGCCGGTCTTCGCATCGATCGGCTCGGTCGGCGCCTCGGGGGCCTACCTCGCCGCCCTCGGGGCGCGCCGCATCTTCGCCTACCCGGAGTCGGCGGTCGGGTCGATCGGGGTCGTCCTCCCCCACATCGCCGTCCGGGGCCTGCTGGAGAAGCTGGGGGTCTCGGTGGAGCTCCTCCACGCGGGCGAGCACAAGGATGCGTTCCAGGGCCTCCGGCCGCTCACGGACGTGGAGCGGGCCAAGATGCAGGCGATCCTCGACGAGGGCCACGCGGAGTTCGTGGGGCTGGTCGCCGGCCAGAGGAAGCGGCCCGTCGACGAGATCCGGCGGCTCGCCACCGGAGAGATCTGGACCGGTCGTCAGGCCCTCGGGCTCGGGCTGATCGACGCCCTCGCCGACCGGGAGGGGGCGCTGGAGGCGCTCGCCGCGGCGACCGGCGTGTCGGTGGAAAAGACCGTTCGGGTCGGCCCGCCGCGCCCGCTGCTCGACCGCCTGCTGAACGGACGGGGACCGGGCCTCGGCGGCGGGGGAGTCGTCGGACGCTTCCAAGACGCGGTCGAGGATTCGCTCCTCGGCTGGGCCGGGGCCGGGTACCGACGGTAGTCCCGCACGGGCCCGGGGCGTGCGTCGGCCGATATATAGTTCCCCGGCGGTCGGCCGGGCACCATGCCCGACAACCGCCGCTCCGGCTTCTCGAGCGCCGCCGGTCTCATCCAGTACTACGACATGGAGGAGACGAAGGCGCTCAAGATCAACCCGTACCTCGTGATCGGGTTGGGGATCGCCGCGGCGATCCTCGTCTCGGTGCTCAACTGGCGGGTAGTGTAGGCTCGGGCCGTTCGAGGGCGGCCCCGGCCGGCTCGCGTCCCGGAAGGTACCGTCCGGCGCGGCTCCGGCCCAACAGGACGACCTTCGAGTCGGGCGACTCGTCCAGTTCCAGGTAACCGGTCTGGCGGGCGAGACGATGCGCGAATCCGCGGATCTCCTCGTGATCCGGGACGTGGTCGCGGCCGAGCCGCTGCCGGGACTTGCCCATGTAGACGTACCCCTTCGCCTCGATGAAGTCGGGACGGGCGAGACGGTCGAGCTCCGAGTACTGGTCGACCCAGCCGAGGTTCCAGCCGCGCACGAGGGTGTGACGGACGACCCGGCGCGTCTTCAGGTCGCGAACGATCCGGAGCGATTCCCGGAGCCGCTCGAACGCGTCGTCGTGGGCGGGGAGCGTGAGCCGCCGGAACAGCTCGGCGTTGGGGGCGGTCACGGAGACGTACAGCTGCGTCGGCAGCGGGTCGAGCGCCCGGAGCGCGTCCGGGTTCGTGCCGTTGGTGACGAGGAACGTGGTGATGCCCCGCGCGTGGGCGAGCTCGAGGAACCGGTTCATCCGGGGGTAGAGCGTCGGCTCTCCGGTGAGGGAGATCGCGATGTGGCGCGGCGACTGCGCCTCGTCCCACCGTTCGATGCGGATCGCCGGATCCCCCTTGAAGCCGGAGAGGATGCGGCGCTGCGCGTCGACTGAACGGTCGAGCAGCGTCTCGGGATCGTCGAACTCCGGCATCACCGCGTCGTTCTCCCATCCCTGGTTCCGCCAGCAGAAGCGGCAGTGCAGGTTGCACGAGTCGATCGCCGGCGACATCTGGAGGCACCGGTGGCTCTCGATCCCGTAGAAGCGTCCCTTGTAGCAGTCCCGGCCGTGGGCGAGCGACTCCCGGGTCCAGTAGCAGAGCTTGACCGCGCTGTGCCGCCCGACGAGCTGGTACCCCTGGCCGCTCAGCTCCGTCGAAAGGTCCTGGTCCCCCATCGGCGATCGCGCCGAACGGACGCCGCCGATAAGGCTTTGGCGCCGGCGATGCGGCGGCCCCTGTCCTACGTGAACTCCTCGCGCTCGAACAGCGCGAGCCCGCCGAGGGCGGTCAGCCCCGCATAGCCGAGAATGATCGCCAGTCCCTCCGCGTAGGTGGGGTTGTAGCTGACGGCGCCGAACGGACCCTGCTGGATGTGGGCGGGTATGGAACCGAACGGGTACGAGATCACCGACTGGGCGTAGGTGATCAGGAACCACGGCTCGATGTGCACGAGCCCGACCACCAGGTCCTGGATGATGGTGAATCCGAACAGGAACAGCACCGCCACCACGAGGACCGCGTAGAGGCTGTTCTTGAACATCGAGCTGAAGAGGAATACCGCCCCGAGCAGCGCCGCCAGGTAGAGGAGGGTGATCGCGAGGGAGACGACGAGGGCGCCGTTGGCGGAGCCGACGCCGAGGTAGAACACCCCGTTCCCCACCAGGATCGCGAGGTAGAGCAGCAGGCATATCGTCGAGGCGACGAACGCCGCGACGTACTTGCCGAGGTAGACGCTCGTCCGGCGGATCGGCAGTCCCATCAGGAAGTAGCCGGTCTTGTTCTGGAATTCGCCGGCGATCGCGTCGCCGCCGAAGATGATCCCGGCGAAGACGATCACCGCGGGCGCGCCGCCGGCCCAGAGGCTGCCGTAGAACGCGTCGGTGCTGCCCGTCAGCCCGGCCCCGTGGAAGTGGGAGAGGACGAACGTCAGCAGGGCCCCGATGGCGACGACGATGGAGACCATCAGCACGAACCGACGGGAGCGGAGGTAGTCCCGGAGCTGGTAGCGGGAAAGGCGGATCGCCTGGTCCAGCGTGCCGGGGACCCTCGAGGCGGCGACCGGTCCGGCGCCGGCCGCGCTCGGGATCGTCGGCGGGGACGGGGCGATCCCGGCGGCGCTCACGAGTCCCCCTGGGAGATCTCCTTGAGGTAGATCTCCTCGAGCGCGCTGCGCGACGCTTGGAAGCTGACCAGGCCCAGTTCGGAGGCGGCGAGACGGGCAAGGATCTGGGACTGCACCTCCGGTCCCCCCGCGATCATCGCGGTGGCCCGCTTCCCGTCCACTCGGCTGACCCCGGAAACCCCGGGCAGCGTCGCCACCTGGGTCGCGAGCTCCCCGTCGCTCACCGGGCGGGTGAACCCGATATCGACCGACGTGGCGCCGGTGCCGAGCCGGGCGTTGACGTTCGCGAGGGTGTCGTAGAAGAGCAGCTTCCCGTGGTTGACGAGGGCGACCTCGTCGCAGACGTCGACCACCTCCGAAAGGATGTGGCTGCTCATGAGGATCAGCCGGTGGCCTTTCTTGAGGTCCTTGATGATCGAGCGGACCTCGGCCATTCCGCGGGGGTCGAGCCCGGTGCTCGGCTCGTCCAGCAGGACGACCTCCGGGTCGGACAGGAGGGAGGCGGCGATGTTGATGCGCTGCTTCATCCCCTTGGAGAAGCGGCCGACCTTCCGGTCCGCCCATTCCGTCATCTTGACCTCGTCGAGGACCGTCCGGGTCCGGGCCCGGATCTCGTCGGTGGGGAGGCCCCGGAGGCCCCCGACCATGTCGAGCGCCTCGCGCGGGGTGAGGGACGGGTAGATCTCCGGACTCTCGATCAGCGTCCCGCAGGAGCTCAGCGCCTCCTTGCGCTCCCGCTGGACCGAGACGCCGTTGATGAACGCCTCCCCCGAGGTCGGGAAGATCAGATCGGTGAACATCTTGAGGGTCGTGGTCTTGCCCGCGCCGTTCGGGCCGAGGAAGCCGACGCACTTCGACCCCCGAACGTTCAAGTTCAGGTTGTCGACCGCGACGAACGAGCCGAACCGCCGGGTGAGAGCCCGTGCCTCCAAACTAGGTGCCATGGATTCGCCCCCCGACCGCCGGCTCCCACACCGGTGCGGTAAAAAGGGCACGGGGTCCCGTGCGAAGGCTTCGCCGGAGGCCCGGGCGGGACCCGGCCCCGGGTCGACCCGGCGCGGGCGGTCCTAGCCCGACGGCCGGGCGGTCACTTCGGGTCGGGAGGATGGGTCCGCTCGTAGGTCGTGCGGCATGCCTCGGCGCAAAAGTACACGGTCTGGCCCCCGTAGGTGCCGTGCGCGGGAGCCCGCGTGGTCTCCACCATCATGCCGCAGACCGGGTCCTTCGCCTTCACGGTCGGTACAGCTCTTCGGAGGCCTTGAACCTTGCGACCGCGCCGACGCAACCCCTAAACCCCGGAAGCGGTCCGGGCCCCGATGGTCGAGGAGATCACCGGGCCCGAGGTTGCGGAGCGGCTGCGGCGCGACCCGATGTCGGTCGTCCTGTTGGACGTGCGGGAACTGTGGGAGCGGGAGGTCGCGGCGATCCACCCGTCGATCCACATCCCCCTCGCCGAGATCTCGCAGCGGCTGGACGAACTGCCGAAGGATTGCACCGTGGTCGTCTACTGCCACTCGGGGGCCCGTTCCGCGATGGTCGCGGGGTTCCTCGATTCCCGGGGGTTCTCGCGCGTGCTGAACCTGGCGGGCGGGATCGATGCCTGGTCGGTCGAGGTCAACCCCGAGCTTCCCCGGTACTGACCCGAGGCACGGTCCGTCGTCGTCGCACCTCCGAGGAAGGCGCCGGGGGCCGACGCCCGGCATCGGCGGGCCGATCTCGGTAGGCGACCGGATCCTCCGCCACCTCTGCGCCGGGGCCTGTCCGGAGGGGAGCGTGCCCACGCCCGGTGCCCCGACTCTTCCCCGGTGACGATCCGGCCGCCGAACCTGCGGAGTTCGGCGTACGCTCGGCCCGCGGGCAGGAGGTACGGGGTCCGGGGTAGGACCGTCGGACGGCGCGACCCCGGCGGCGGTCGAGGCGAACCCCGCGCCGTCGGCTACGTCGTGCCCCGATGCGCCGTCAACGCGAGGGGATCCGGGCGGCGGCCGCAGGGACGGGACGAACGGCCGGGCGCCGCTGCGCCTCCTCGTGGGCCAGCCGGTCGAGCCCTTCGACGAAGCCTCGCATCTTCCAGTAGGTGTCGAGGAACTCCTGACCCCGCCGGGTGATGTCGTAGACCGGGCGTCCGTCGATCTCCTCGGAGCCGAGGAGCCCGAGCGCCACCAGCCGCTCGAGGAGGATCTTCAGGCGATCGACCGGCATACCGGCGCCGTAGGAGACCCGGGTCACGCGGGCGCCCCCGTGGTACCGCTTCACGACCTCGAGCACCGTCGCGTAGAGGTCGGTCGCCTCCCGGCGCCGGTTGCTTCCGTCGGCCGGCCGGTCGGGGATCATCGACCCCCCTCAGAGCGGAAACGGCGGCAGCGCGTCGACCTTCTGGGCGGTCCCGACCCGGGCCCCTTCCTCGACCGAGAGGGTGCGGAGGTAGACGACCTCGGCGACGGTGGCGCCCTTCTCCAGCCGGACCTCCTCCGCGACGATGCGCTGGGCGCGCGCGAGGCGGTCGAGCCCGACCCGCTGCCCGAAGATCGTCTCCGCCTCGGCGCGGCGTTCTAGGGTCACCCGGCCCCCGACGAGCGGCCCCGAGGCCCGCGCCCGGTGTCCGAGGGTGATCTCGACCGCCTTGAATCCGGCCCTCGTCACGAGGGCCCCGGAGATCGACGCCCGCCCCGTGAGGACGGCGCGCTCGGCCTCGAGCTTCCCGCCGACCTCGACGTCCCCCGCCGCGAGCGCCCCGCGGACCGCTACCTTGCCTCCGATCTCGAGCGGTCCGGAGAGCGTGAGCGAGCCGCCGACCGAGAATTTGCCTCCGATCCGCACGCTGCGTCCGCGGCCGTTCCCGCGAATTTCCCCGACCCCTCCGACCTCCAGGTCGGCGAAGGCGAGATCGTTCTCGGCGCTCAGCACCCCACCGATCTCGATGTTCCCACCGGTCGCCGGGGCCCGGAACTCAGCGATCCCGCCGGTCTCGAGGGTGCCGAAGGCGAACGCGCCGTCGACCCGGAAGCGGCCGCCGACCTCGACCTTCCGACGGACCTCCCCGCCACCGAGGCGGGCGGTCCCGCCGACCTCGAGATCGTCGAGCTCGACGTCCCCGACCTCCACCGACCCCCCCGCCTCGAGCGAGCGGGCCACGAGCTTCCCCTCGAGCCGAAGCTTGCCGCCGACCGAGACGGTCGTCGCGGTGAGCGTCGAGGCCCCCCCCAGCAGGCCCCCGACCTCGAGGACACCCGTTTCGGCCGGCCCTCCGAGGCGCAGGCGCCGGTCGACGTCGACCGCGCCGGCCCGGAACGTCCCCCCGACCTCGATCTCCGCGTCGTCGCCCGAGAGCCTTTCCTCGACGGACAGCGCGCCGCTGATGCGCACCCGACCCCCCTCGGCGTCCAGCGAGCGGCAGGAGAGGTCGCCGACGACGTCGACGTTCCCCTCGAACTCTGCCGTCCCGCTCACGCGTACGGCGCCCTCCGCCTCGATCGTCGAATTCCTCTCGGCCCGAAGGTCGCCCTCCACGGTTCCCAACCGAACGCGGGCGCCGCTCGGGACCTTGGCATCCGTCATCGCACCTCCCATCGCCCGGGCCCCTATACGGTTAGGTCACGTGGGGTGAGTCGCCCGGGGGAGCCGGGGCCCGGAGTTAAGGGGGCGCCCGCTCCGGGGGCGGCGTGGCCGATTCCCTGGAGGCGCTCCGTCGCGACGTAGTCGCCTGCGCGCGGTGCCCGCGCCTCGTGACGTATCGGGCGGCCGTCGCGGCGGAGAAGAAGCGGTCGTTCCGCGACGAAGAGTACTGGGGACGGGGCGTCCCCGGCTTCGGCGATCCGGGCGCCCGCCTGGTCGCGGTCGGGCTCGCCCCGGCCGCCCATGGGTCGAACCGGACGGGCCGGGTCTTCACCGGGGACCGTTCGGCCGCGTTCCTCGTACGCGCCTTCCACGCCGCCGGACTCGCCAACCAGCCGACTTCCGAACGACGCGGCGACGGGCTCCGGTACACCGATCTCTACGTGACGGCGGCGGTGCGCTGCGTCCCGCCCGGGAACCGCCCGACCCCGGCGGAGGCGTCCGCCTGCGCCCCGTACCTCGCCCGCGAACTCGGCCTTCTTCCCAACGCCCGGGCGTTGCTCGCCCTCGGGGGATTCGCCTGGGAGGCGCTCCTCCGGACCGCCCCGGCGGTCTACGGGGTCGCTCCCGCGGCACGTCCGCCTCCGTTCGCCCACGGGGCGTGCCACCCCCTCGGGCCGGGCGCTCCGTTGCTGTGGGCCTCCTACCATCCCAGTCCGCAGAACACGAACACCGGGAAGCTCACCGGCCCGATGCTGGTCGAGCTCCTCCGCCGGATCCGGGGGAGCTTCCCCGACGGCCCCCGGCCCCGAGGATCGTGAGATGCACGATTTCGAGCTCCTGGAGCGCGACGGCCTCGCGCGCCGGGGACGGTTCTCGACCCCGCACGGGACCATCGAGACCCCCGCGCTCCTGCCCGTCGTGCACCCCGACCCCGCGCGCCAGCCGGTCCCCCCGGCCGAGATGCGTCGGACGCTCGGGCTGGGAGCCGTGATCACCTCGTCGTACATCACCTGGCGGACCCCGCCCCTCCGCTCGGTGGCGGAACGGGAGGGCATCCACGGACTGATCCGGTTCGACGGACCGGTGATGACGGACTCGGGGGCGTTCCAGCAGCATGCCTACGGCTCGGTAGAGGTCGGCCCGGAGGAGATCCTCGCCTTCCAGGAGGCGATCGGTTCGGACATCGCCACCGTCCTGGACCTGTTCACCGAGCCGGAGACTCCCTACGAAGAATCGGCGGCAGCCCTCGAGACGACGATCGCACGGTCTCGGGCCGCCCGGAGCCGACGCGCGGGCCTCCTTGCGGTGCCGGTCCAGGGAGGGCCCCACGCCGACCTCCGGGCCCGGTCGGCCGCCGCCGCGAGCGAGATCGGGGACGTCCTGGCGGTCGGCGGGGTCGTCCCCCTCCTGGAGCAGTACCGGTTCGTCGAGCTCGTCCGCGTCCTGGCGGCGACCCGACCGCATCTCACCCCCGGGGCCCCCGTCCACCTGTTCGGCGCCGGCCATCCGATGACGTTCGCCCTCGCCGCGCTCTTCGGGGTCGACCTGGTCGATTCCTCCGCCTACCTCAAGTTCGCCCGGCGGGGCCGGCTGGTCTTCCCGGAGGGTACCGTGGCCCGCGTCGACCTCCG
>JAJZDF010000007.1 GCA_021828715.1 Thermoplasmata archaeon | reverse complement strand
GCGTCATGATCGCTCGGGCCACGCGCCCGGGATCGCGGGGATCCACGAGCGCTCCGACCGACGACCTCCGCGCGATCTCCGCCGGTCCTCCGAACTCGCTGACCACGGGCGCGACACCGCACGCCATCGCCTCCAGGAGCGCGACCGACGAAGTGTCCGAGAGGGACGGGATCACGAAGACCTGGCTCTGAGCGAGGAGCGCGGGTTTCTCTTCCTCAGGCACGGGTCCGATGAACCGCGCACGGGGGTACAGATCCGTCCCCGGGCCGAGGCGCTGCTCGAGGAACGGGCGGAGCGGGCCCTCGCCGGCGACCAGGGCGAACCACGGACGATCCCGGGCGAGCCGTTCAAGCGCCGATACGAACCGCGCCGCCCCCTTGTCCCGAGTGAGGCGACCCAGGAAGAGGACGATGGGTACACCGCCGATCCCGAGCCTTCTTCTCCAGTCGGGGGCCCCGATCCCCGGGCGGAACCGCTCGGTATCGATCCCGTTCGGCACGAGAAGCGGTTCCTGCCCGGGGGCCGCCGGAGCGCTCCCGAGAAGGTCCGCGCGCGAGGCCTCCGAGGGGGCGGTCGCGAGTTGACAGTGACGACAGAGGTCGATACTGAAACGTGCCCAGGCGCGGAAGAACGCTCGGGCGGGCGCGGTCCCCCCCGAGCCTCTCAGGAGGCCGGTGAGATCGGTGTGATACGTACCCACGCTCGGGACGTCCCACCGGCGCGCCGCGAACCACCCCGCGAGACCCACGAAGCCGGGAGTGTGGATGTGCACGACATCGAATCGGGCAGAGGAGAGAGGGACGAACCAGGGCGCGAAGGCAACTCGATATTGCGGGTAGGAGGGGGCGGGCACCGAGCGGAACCGCCGGATGCGGACCCCGTCCGGTCGGACCTCGGTGCGGGACAAGCCGGGGGAACGGACGGTGAAGACCGTGACGCGGTGTCCCGCCCGGACGAGCGCGTGGGCGAGGGTCGACGTGACCTTGGCCACGCCATCGTTCGTGGGCTCGAAACTGTCGGTGAAGAAGGCGATCCGCAACGAGTCGGGGGGAGTCGGGGACCGGTCCGTGTCTCCGCCTTGCCTGTCGGCCGATCGTGGGAGGACGCCCGATGGACCTTCCGTCCGAAGGTTAGCATTCGTGTCGGACGACATCGGCCACCCGAGCCGATTCCGGTTCAAAAAGAGAAGGAGCTCTCCGCCCTCGGACCGGGGGAGGTCCTTCCTCGGTGACCGACACGCTCTCGGTCGGATCGAGGACCTCCCGCGCACCGGGTCCCGGCGTCATGCGAGGACCGACACACCGGATCGGATGCTGGGACCGGCCGACGGATCGCTCGCGACCGAAACCGTTCGGACGAAGGTTGACTTGGAAGGGTGTCCTTGGCCCGTGGAAGGACCATGACCCGCGACTGCCGGTTCTGCATCTGCGTGCCGTGCTTCCCGTGGGAGGAAGGAGTGCACAACTTCCGTCACTCGGGGAACGAAGACGCCTGCACGTGCACCCGATGCACCCACGACCGTCCGCTCTACGCCGAGCGGGCTCCGGCGACAACACGGCCGTTGTCCGCTCCGGCCTGAGCATCGCGGACGACCGTCGAGCGGTCAACGATCGGTTACGGTCAGGCCCCGCGTTCCGCCCGAGCGTGCGCTTCCGCCCAACGCCCCGTCGGTCGATCGTCGGACGAACGGATAGACCGTCCCGAGAAGAGCCGCTCCGAACACTAGATACGAGACGGATGTCACGACGAGCAGGAGGTCCGGCAGCGCGCTTCCGGGAAGCGCGAGCGCCGACGCGAAGTATCCGATCAGTCCGACGTTCGCGAGGCCGAGGTGGAGGCGCGGCAGGAAGCTCGGGCGGACCCGGACCTTGAGATGGTTCGGGACGATGATCACGGCGACCCCGCTGATCATCAAACCGACCCATCCGAACAGCGCCACGACGTCCCGGACCTCCATGGCATTCCCCGGAAGGGCGGGGGAGCCCCCGTTGGCAGCTCCGACCAGCACGACCAGCTGCAGGAGACAGATCGCGAGCAGGTATCCCGTCCCGGCCAGGATCAGTCGGAGCCCGTCCTTCGACGGGACCGCGGTGACCGGTCCGAGATGGGGCGATCCTCCGGTCCGTTCCCCACTCATGCGAGGCTCGGAGCGACCGGGTCGCAGCAAGAGCAGGCGGCGGGACCCGGACCACCCGCGTCGGGAGAGACCGCCGGGTCGGGGACCGAGCGCGCTTCGCCGGTCCCCTTCTCCGACGCCATCGCCTTTGGGGCGTGGGTCGGACAGAAGAATTCGACGTCTACCGCGATCGCCGGCGAATCCCCGCGGGGCCGGGCCCGCGGCGGAGACGAGACCACCTTCCAACCGTCCGGCCCTCGGATCCCGAAGTGGCCGCCCTCCGCGGGGAAGGTCTCGGCCTCCGCCTTCCGGCCGCACCCGGGCTCCCGACACTTCACCACGAACCGCCCCGACGCCTTCCCGGGTCCACGGTGGAGGTAGTTCAGTACATGTCGTTCGAGGTCCCGAAGTTCGGCCCCGGTGCGGTCGAACCCTGCACGGACCCGGTCGGACGCATCGTCCGGCAATGTCGATTGCAGGCACGAGAGCGGATAGTCGTTCTCGTACTGGACCTCCTCGTACTCGTGCTGGGCGAACGCTTCGAGCTCTTTCGCGAGGCGCTTCCGACCGTCGTCCTCTCCCTGGGCGTACGCATCGAGCGCCTGCCGGGCCCGCGAAACCCGCTCGGAGAGTGCCGAACGATCCGCGTGCACAGCGTCCAGGTGATCGAAACAGGTCGGCATCGCGACCGGTCGGGCTTCCGGCTGGAGGTTCTCGTCGAAGCGTCGGGCGTGGATCCGGAGGTACTGCTCGTAAAGCCGCAGTCCCTCGGCGATCTCGCCCGGCGGAATGTCCGTCCCTCCGTCCAGGGCGATCGAGATCTCGCCCAGACGTTCGTCCAGCTTCTGGATCATCTCGTTCTCCCGCGCCAGCTCCTCCAGCGGGTCGCGGGCCTCGGACTCCGAATCGGTCATCGTACTGCCTCCTCCGTCCCTTCGAAGGTACCCAAGCCGCCGGTCACCCGTAAAACGAACGCCTAGCGCGTTCGGAGCGCATGCCTGTCCACCGGACCGGCGGAGGCTCGTGCGGCGCGGTTCGAAACGGATATGGCGTGCGGCGGGCTCGGGCGTCGATGACCCCCCGACTCCCCTCCGCCGGGCAGGAAGGGAAGCCCGTCCCCCCGCGAACGCCACCGAGCCGGAAGAGCGAGCCGATTGACATCTGCCGATTGCGCGTTCCTCTGCCCGAGTCGGCGTGGATCTCCCGGTTCTCCCGCCAGTTCCCCGAGGTCCGGATCGAGGTGCTGAGCCGGTTGGACGTAGACCGGGGACGGAGCCTCACGGAGATCGAGGTGCACGCATCGACCTCGGAGAGTTGGGCCGACGAGATCCGGGCGCTTCCTCGGGTGAGCTCGGTCGAGGAGCTGGAGGGATCTCCGGGCCGGGTGCACTTGAGGGTCGTCCATCGAACCTCGCAGTTCATTTCGATCTTTCGCGATCTCCGATTGATGCGTCGATTCCCCTTCACGATCCGGGGCGGCGATGCCTTCTGGGTGGTCGTCGCGCCGGAGTCCAAGCATCGGGCCCTCCTCGCGCGTCTACGGGCCGAAGTCCCCGCCGCGGTGATCGAATCGGTCCGACACCCGGAGGTGGGCGGGACCGGCGGTCCCCTGACAGCGCGACAGGCCGACCTGCTGCGCCGCGCGGTCGCCGCCGGCTACTTCGAGGTGCCCCGAAAGATCACCTTGACGACTCTCGCGAAGAACCTGGGGATGGCCGCGTCGAGCCTTTCGGAAGCGCTTGCCATCGTAGAGAAGAAGCTGGTCGAGCGCTGGCCCGTCGCGGATTAGGTCGCTCACCGTCCTCGCGGGATGAACCTGCCCCGTGCGCGGACGTCGGCGCACCGGTCCCGAAGGCGAGCGGAAGCTCTCGGACCGACCACGGCGACCACGATCCCAAAGTGGGATCCCACCCCGTTCTTCCGTATCGAGCGTTCGCGGACCTACGGGGAACGCGCTCTCGTCCCCGCCGGTCCTGAGTTCTCCTTCGAGGTGGGGATTCCACGGATGCCGCGGGGACGCACGTGCCGGTACCGGCGCCGGAACTTTCGTTTTCCGGAGCGATCGACCTTGCGGTCCCACTCCCGTTCCCGGACCGGTTCGGCCATGGACCCACCGCCCCTCAGTCGACCGAGATCGTCCCGGTCATGTAGCCCGGCACGCCCATGGGAGGGCCCTCGTACCCGTTCGATCCACAGGGCGCTTCGCAGAACCGCGGGAAGCTTCCGGCGTGAGGGAGGTCGATCGTGAACGTCACCGTGCTCGCTCCGGGGCTCAGGACGTTCAGTCCGAGCGAGGGTACGGTGAACGTGTGCGCGACGTTCGAATCACTGACCTGGCTCTCGGCGGTGCCGTTCACCCGTTCGAAGCCTCCAACGGTGCCTGCGACCCGGCAGGAGCATGCCGGCCAGCTCATCGGGGCATCTTGATCGACGATGGTGATAACGACCGGGCCGACCGGGACGGAGAAGTTGGCCGGGACGAACTGCGGCCAGCCGGTCGTCCCGTTCAGCGATACGGTCAAGTTGACCCGACTCGTCCGGGCCGCGCCGGCGGCCGGCGCACTCCCGGACGAAGAGAACCCCGGCACGGCGGTTACAACACTGATCGCGACGACGGCGGCGAGTGTCGCCACGAGATTGTAGAATCCTTGGTCCCGCATGGTGGATGCCTCGAACGAGCCAAGCCGAAGGATCCCGATACCGTCCCCACCGAACGGGTTCGGACCCACAAAAGAAGCCCCCCGTCGTCCCGGAAGAGGCCCCGGGCAGGGACGGGGCCGAGACGGTGACGAGCGGAAAGGGCTCCCGTGACTCTTATCCTCCGCCCGCATCGCGGCGAGGTCATGGCCCCGTTCGACCTCCCCGACCGCAGGTTCTGGATACCGACCGAGGCCGAGATCCGTAACGCCACGACCACCGACGAGTACTTCCGGAACACGCGCGGGGTGCTCGAACGGAACGGGATCGACGCCCGGGTCGTCATGGAGGTGTACACGACCGGGCTTCCCTACCTGGAGCCCTGGGGCGTCGTTGCCGGCACCTACGAGGTCGCGAAGTTGTTCGAGGGGCACCCGGTGAACCTCTGGGCGATGGACGAAGGACAGATCTTCCTGTCCGACCCCGGACGCGCGCTGTACGAACCGATCGTCCGGATCGAGGGCCGCTACCGCGACTTCGCCGAGTTCGAGACCGCCATGCTCGGCTTCCTGTCGTCCTTCTCCTCCGTCACCACCCGGGCCGCCCGCCTCCGCCTCGCGGCCGGAGACCGCCTGCTGATCAGCTTCGGGACTCGGCGGACCCATCCCGCACTGGCCGCCGCGATCGAGCGTGGGTGCTACGTGGGAGGTTTCGACGGGTTCTCGAACGTGACCGGGAGCGGGCTCCTCGGCGTACCGGCGTCGGGCACGATGCCGCATGCCCTCGTCCAGATCGTGGGCGACTCGGAGACCGCCTGGCGGCTCTTCGATTCAACGCTCGACCGAAAGATCCCCCGGATCGCCCTCGTCGACACTTTCTGTGACGAGAAGACCGAGGCGATCCGGGCCTGGGAGGTCCTGGGATCCGACCTCTGGGGGGTGCGTCTGGACACCCCCGCTTCGCGTCGGGGTGACTTCCGGAAGATCATCGAGGAGGTGCGCTGGGAGCTCGACATCCGCGGCGGGACGAAGGTACGGATCCTCGCTTCCGGGCGGATCGACGAGGCCGAGATCGTTCGGCTCAAGGATCTTGTCGATGGGTTCGGTGTGGGCACCGCGGTCGCGTATCCTCCCCTGATCGACTTCAGCGCGAAGATCGTGGAGGTTCGGGGGGACGGCGCGCGGACGTTCCGTGCGAAGCGGGGCGGGCTGGGCGGGTGCAAGGAGGTGTACCGCTTACGGGGAGGGCTCGCGGACGTGGTCCGTCTTGAAGGACGGCCGGTGCCGAAGCGAACGACCCGTCTCCTCCGGCCCCTCCTGAACGCGGGGAGGTTCGTCCGGCGCTACGAAGGGCTTCCATCGATACGGTCGCGGGTCCGCCGGGGCCTTCGGCGGATCGGCAAGGGGATTCCGTCTCTCCGAGGGCAGTGAACGGCGGTCCGGGCCGCCCCGGAGCGCGTCTCCCGCCCACCGGCCCCGGCGTCGAGATCGAGGGTCCGGCGGGGCCCCGCCGGAGAGCGACGCGGCGCCGAAACGTTTCGGCTCGCCCTTTACCCTCCCTTGGGAGCTGCGCCGTCGAGGCGACGCGACGCCCGAGGGCGAAGGTCGAGCGAAGTTCGGAACCATGGAGAACACCGTAGACGTGCGCGAGATCCGGCCTCCGGAACGCCATCCGCGAATCTTCGGATCGTTCGGGGACCTCGCTCCCGGCGACTCGTTCATCCTCGTGAACGACCACGATCCTAAACCGCTGTACTACCAGTTCCAGGCCGAGCTCACGGGCCAATTCTCCTGGGAGTATCTCGAGCAGGGGCCGAAGGTCTGGCGCGTGCGGATCGGAAAGTCCCTTCCGCCGACCGGGACCCCGCGCGGCGGGCCCGCCGCCCCCTGAGGTCGCGCGGAGGTCGGGGAGCATCCGAGGCGACCGGTACCCTTCGTTCTCGGCGGACCACCGTGCGCTCCCGGATACGCTTCGGGGTCATCGCACTCACGCTGGTCGCGCTCGCGCTCGGTCTCTGGGCCGCGCTTTGGCTGATCGGCTGGCCGATCGGGCTCTTGTCGCCGGCGCTGCCGGAGGCCCACGGCGTCCTGATGGTCAACGGGGTCCTCGCGAGCCTGATCGGCATCGAACGCGCGGTCGCGATGGAGCGAAGGGCGTTCTATCTGGCTCCGGCCCTGAGCGCCTTCGGAGCGATCTGGCTCGCGCTGTCGGGGGAACCCGGGATCGCCTTCGGAGCGGTCACCGTCGGCTCGATCGTTCTGGTCGGGATGTTCCTCGAGATCGCCCGCCGGCAGCCCGCGCTCCATACGGTCGTCTCGGTCGTCGGCGCCGGCTGCCTCGTGGGCGGGAACCTCCTCGGCGCGTCGGGACTCGATATCCCGTATCTCATCCCCTGGTGGGGATCGTTCCTTGTTCTCGTCATCGCTGCCGAGCGCCTCGAGCTGAGCCGGGTCCTGCGTCTGACCGCGCTCGATCGGGTCACGTTCGCGATCCCCGTCGCGCTCACCGTGGTGGGTTGTCTCCTCTCCGTGCCGTCGTTCGCGGTCGGCTTCGTGGTCGTGGCCTCGGGGTGGCTGCTCATCGGCGCGTGGCTGATCTTCCATGATATCGCCTACCGGAACCTCCCCCGGCCGGGCCTCCCCCGGTTCACGGCCGTCTGCCTCCTGGCCGGGTACGGCTGGCTCCTCGTCGGAGGAGGTCTCGTGTACGCGGCGGGCGGGACCCTGTCGGGGCTATCGTACGACGCGGCGCTGCACGCCGTGTTCCTCGGATTCGTCCTTTCCATGATCTTCGCCCATGCGCCGATCATCCTTCCGGCGGTGCTCGGCCGGTCGCTCCCGTTCCATCGGGTGCTCTACCTCCCTCTCGCGCTCCTGCACCTCTCGCTCGCGTTCCGCGTGTACGCCGACCTTGCCTCCCTCCCTGTCGTTCGCACCTGGGCCGGTCTGTTCAACGTCGTCGCGATCGTCGTCTATGGTCTCTTCCTTCCCGCGATCCTCGGCTACGAGCGTTCGTCGTTCCGCGGCGCGCTTTCCACCGACGCGTCGACGTTCTATCCGTAGCCCGCTCGAAAGTGGCGGGGGAGGGACCACCGGCCCGGGTCCAGTACTCCGCCATTTTGTGACGGAGAGCCCTACCTGAACTGACCCGCGCTCCGAGTGCCCCCGCCTTTCCAATGGAGACTGGGCTTCAAGCCCGGAACTCCGCGACGCGCGGGTGTGTTAGCCACTCGCCACGGAGCCGGGCTTGCGCCCAAGAGGAGAGACCACGCCGAACGGATAAACCCACGTCTGCCTGGGCGACGAAGACCGATCCGCCTGCTGACCGATCGGGAGGTCCGACACCGGTCGCTGGCCTGGCTACTCCCGCTCCTCGCTGCCAGCCTTCCCCAGAAGCGCTTCGCCCCGAAGCTCCTCCGTGGGGTCGGCGACCTCCTCCTCCGAGCCGCCGCGGCTCACTACTCCCTCGCCCGCGCTCGAGCACGCTCCAAGCGCGGCCCTTCCGAACGCACCGGCCAGCGTGTCCTCGAACACCTCGTCCGTCGCAAGACCCAACGCGCCGTCACCCTCGCCCTTCGGAAACAGGCCCGCCCCTTCGTGCCACCCCACCCGGTCGACGTCGCCGTCGACTTCCACGAGATCCCCTACTACGGCACCGCCATCGACCCGAAGCGCCCCCAGTTCGTCAAGACCAAGGAGGAGCGCGGCACCCACCGCGCCTACCGCTACGCCACCCTCGATATCGTCACCCGGAACTTCCGCCTCACCGTCGCGCTCCGCTACCTCGACCACCGGGGACGTCTCGCCGCCGTCCTGATGGACCTCCTACGGGACGCCCGAGCCGCCGGCGTCCAGATCGGCCGCCTCTACCTCGACCGGGAGTTCTACGGCTACGAGCCGCTCCGCTACCTCGCCGAGCAGCCCCTCACCGTCATCACGCCGCTGCGGCTCGGCTCGAGCCAGCGCAAGCGCTGGGAGCACGGCCAGCGCTCCTACGTCGCCGAGCATTGGCTCAAGGACTCGAAGGGGAGGGGTGCTCCTCTCCACCTCCGCATTCACGTCGTGGTCCGCTACCAGAAGGGAGTGCGGTTCGGCAAGCACGGCTGCCAGTATCTCATCTACGCCGTCCTCGGGGGACTCGCGCTCGACGATCGCCACGAGGTGCGGCTGCCCAAGACTCACGAACTGTACCGCCGGAGGTTCGGGATCGAGAGTTCGTATCGGGTGGCCCAGCAGGGGCTCCCCCGAACCTGCGCCCGAAGCGTCCCGTGGCGACTGCTCTATCTCGCCGTGGCGCTGCTGCTCGAGAACGAGTGGGTCATCCTACGGCTCCAATACACGAGTGAGGGTCGGTCGGGACCGACCGGGTTGATTCTGCGGGAGGAGCTCCTCCGGTTCGCGGACCTCCTCGAACTGCTCTTCCTCGGGGTCGGGCGAGTCCTCGGTACGGTTCGTCAAGCAGGCAATCGAAAGCCGCCTCCTCGGCGGCTCAAACGGTGGGGGATGACTTTACGTTGAACTCATCAGCCATCGAGGAGAGTTGGCGGAGTACTGGACCCTCGCCGGCCCCGAGGGCATCTGCCTTACCCAGCAGGTCTACGATCAGGTGGCCAACAAGACCGACACGACGTTCGCACGGTTACCCCCGGTCTCCCTCAAGAATGTACGCGCCGCGGGAAGCATCTACCGGGTCGTCCCGGTCTGGAATGGCGCAGCGACCGAGCGACCCAAGGCGACCGCCTCCCGGAACCGGGTCGTGGCGGTCCTGCCCCTCACCAGCATCAGCCCCGACCCTCACGACGCATACTTCGCGGACGGCCTCACGGACGAACTGATCTCGGAGCTCTCCCAGGTCCGGGGCTTGAGCGTGATCGCCCGCACGTCGGTGGCACCGTACAAGACCGCGCCGAAGTCGATCGCGGAGGTCGGCCGGGAGCTCGGCGTCGACACGGTCGTCGAAGGAAGCGTGCGGAAGGCGGGCGATCAGGTTCGCATCTCCCTCACCCTCGTGGACGCCGAGACCCAACGCCATCTGTGGACCCACCGTTACGACCGGGAGGTCAACGACGTGTTCGCCGTCCAGGAGGACGTCGCGAAACGGATGTCGAGGGCGCTCCGGCTGGAGTTCGACAAGACCCACCGCGACGAAGAACGGGCCCGGTCGGTCCCGAATCCCCGCTTCGGGACCGTGACCACCGGGGAAGCCTACGACCACTACCTCCGCGGACTCGTGGCCGCCAGCAACCTCCACGAACTCGGATACGAGGAGGCCGTGCGCCACTTCGATCTGGCCGGTCGGCTGGACCCGAACCTCGCCGAGGCGCTCGCCGCCTGTGCGAACCTGTATGTCACGGTCGCAGGCGAGTACGTCTCCATGCGGGAGGTGATGCCTCGGGCTCGAGCGCTCGCGAAGCGAGCGCTCGAGATCTCACCGGACCTCTCCGAGGCTCACTCTGCCCTCGGGAACATCGCACTGCAGTTCGATCACGACTGGGGGCTCGCGGAGTCGGAATTCTCGACCGCCATCGCTCTGAACTCGAGCAACGTCGTGGCCTACCGCTTCTACGGAATGCTTCTGAGGATCCTCGGACGTTTCGACGAGGCCAAACAGGTGTACCGTCGCGCGATCCAACTGGACCCGGGGAACTTCGACCAGATGAGCCTCGCTCTGGTCGAGATCCAGAGCGGCAACATCGATGTGGGTCTTCGGATGGCCGAGGAGAGCGGAGGACACCATCATCACGATGCCCTGGGTCATCGGGCCCACCTGGGTCTCACGTACCTTCAGGCCGGACGCCGGGAAGACGCGACCCGAGCGGCCGACTCTCCCATGGAGGGAGCGAGCGAGGAGGATCGATTCGATACCGCGCTCCTGAAAGCGCTGCTCGGACGGCCCGATGACGCACGCCTCGTCGCCGCCGAAGTGGAGCGTGGAGCGACGAAGAGCTACACCTCTGCGGCCCACCTCGCGATGCTCTACTCGGCGATCGGCGAACGGGAGCGAGCGCTGGGCCTCCTCGAGCAGGACGACCGGGAAGGGGACGCAGTCCTGTGGCTCTATCACCAGGGAGTCTACTTCGACCCCATCCGGGAGGATCCGAGATTCGGGGCCCTGCTTGCGAAGTACCGCCTTCCGGTCACGGTGCACCCCGGGCGACAACGAACGACCCGCGCGTCGTGAGTTCGGTCCCTTCGGTCCGGTTAGGGTTGAGCAGAGCCACCGAAGCGTCCGCTCGCGACCGACCCCGAGCCTTCCCGTCCCCGTCGAGAGCGGGCAACCCCGGATCGCGTCCGAGAGAACGACCCGCTTCCCCTCGAGATCCCCATGGTCTCGGACGGGGGAGGACTCGACTCGGCCCGAGGAAAGGGAACGACGGCCCGATTCCCGGCCCACGGGGAGGGAAGATCGATCGGAGAAGCTGCGTGCTTTCGGGGGCGGATCACGGCAACGTCGGTGAGCCCGTGGGGGCCCCGCACCTCTCCCCCCTTCGCCCGCATGCCGCACAGTTCGATCGAGACACGATCGCCCGCCACTTTCCCGCGATCGACTCCCACCGCGCGGAATCCGAAGCGTTCGGGCTCCCGGGTGACGCCGGGTCGGGGTGGTCGCTGCGTGTCGGTCGCGCGAGAGTGCTGGGGGAGCCGGGCCATCGGGAGTTCCGACGCCGCGGGCTCGAAATGCCCTGTCGGGGACGTACGCTTTTGAGCCTCAACGATTCGGGCTTCCGAGGTCGAGGGTCATGGCGCCGAAAGAGACCACCAAGATCGTCATCCACTATGGCGGAGCCCGGGCTCCGTTCCACGCCGAAGTTCCGTCGGACGAGACGATCGGGACGGTGAAAGCCAAGGTCATGGAGACCTTTCGGCTGTTCGAAGGGGCGACCACCTTCTACGACCTGTATCTCGACCACCGGGTTCTGGCCGACCTCGAGGAGCCGGTAGGGCGAGTGGCCGGGGGCCGCACGAAGCTAGAGCTCCAGCTCATGAAGCAGTACCACGGGTGATCGCCCGAGCGATCCCTCTTCCCAGAGCCGGCCCGGTCGATCCGGGTCCGAGGCGGCAAGTCGGGACGAGCGCTGGATCGGCCAGTGCGCCCTGCCCGCGACGTGTCGGTGCAGGGCCCGGCGCGTCGCGTTCTACCCG
>JAJZDF010000006.1 GCA_021828715.1 Thermoplasmata archaeon | reverse complement strand
TGGGGTTCGCCATGGGGGCAGCACGCCGCGCGCGATTATAATCCGTGCCGGGGGCCCGGTGGAACCCCAGCCTTAAACCGAGCGGGGGGGAGGAGGATGCCGCGGCCCCCGCTCCGGAGGATGGAATGCACCGCTCGATCGGCTACCTCGGCGCGGCTCTGCTGCTCCTTTCGGTCGCGCTGCTCGCGTTCCCTCTCTGGGCGCGCGGCGTCGAGCGGTTCGACCTCGAGCAGGAGTTCGGGATCCTGCTCCTCCCGGCCGGCCTGCTGACCCTGCTCGCGGCGGGCACGTCGGCCGACCCCCGCCGAACGACCGTCGGCGGCGCCTTCGGAAACCCCGAGTTCGACCGGTCGCCGACCCGGCCGTCCCCGGTCCCCGGGGGAACGGCGTTCCATCCGCGCGAGCCCGTACTGTGCCACGAATGCGGCACGGTGGTGGTCGCGGAGGCCGCTCAGTGTCCCCGCTGCGGGCGGGCGCGCGCGTGCCGACGGTGCGGCCGACCGCTCGGCTGGGTACTGGAACGCCCGACCTGCCCGCGCTGCGCCAAGGCAGAGGCTTTCTGCGACTGCCCCCTGCTGCCGCGTCCCGCGGTCCCGCCCCCTCCTCCCGGGGCGATCGTGCGCAGGAGGTGAACTTCGCCCGATGGTCGATGACCGGCAGTTGCCCCGGGGCGTGGCGACGGCGGCGTCCGGTCCCGTCCGCATTCACTTCGACGGCGCGTGCGAGCCGGCCCGCGGCGGCGGCGTCGCCACCTACGGCTACACCATCGAGGGCGGGGGGTTTGACCTCGAGGACGGAGGGCTCGCGGTGCGACCGTACGCCGAGCACGCGACGAACAACGTCGCGGAATACACGGGGGCGATCCGGGCGCTCGAGCGCCTCCGGGGCCTCGGCTACACGGGCCCGGTCGACGTCTTCGGCGACAGCCAACTGGTCATTCGCCAGATGCTCGGGGAGTACGCGGTCCGGGCCGACCATCTGAGGAGCTACCACGCGTGGCTGGCGCGCCTCGCCCAGGGATTCGACCGGGTGACGTGGATCTGGGTCCCCCGAGAGCAGAACGCGCGGGCCGATGCCCTGTCGAAGGAGGCGCTCGCCGAGCATGCCCCGGCGGTGCCTCGCCTCCTCCCGCCCGACCCGGAGGCCGGGGAGCCGGACGATCCCGGTTTCGGAGACGGTCGAACGTGAGCCGTCAGTCCCAGCGGACCGTGTAGACGAGCGTCCGCCCCTCGATCGCGGCGCGGGCCCGGGCGGTATCGACGATCGTCGCGAACGCGGCCGCGGCATCCGGCGAGAGGCGGGGACGGACGCCGTACCCCCGGGGCGCTCCCTGCCCGAGGAACATCCGCGGCGGCGCGGCCGCCGGCGCGCGCGCGGCGAACGGGCGGGGAGGCTCGAGCGTCACGGCTCCTCCCGGGGGCCGAGGCCCCTCCGGCCCCTCTCCGCCCCGGAAAGGCAGGGGAGGACGGCGAGCGGAAGGCGGGTCGGATCGGCCCACCCGGCGTCCAACGGCGCGGCGGCGAGCAACGGATAGGTTGTCACGATGTCCGACATGCCCCCTCGAACGGTGTCGGACGCATGTCATACATAAACCCCGACCTCGAACGGAACGGCTTCGCCCGTGCGGCGGGGAACCCGGACGCGCCCTCGTCAAGGTAATGGGGCGGATCGACTTCCGGCGGGGGTAGACCGATGCCGCCTCCCATCGAGGGCGGGTCCACCGTCCTGGCCGCCGCCGAAGCGGAACTGCTGGATCTGTCGGTGGAGTCCGGAAGGGCCGATTGGGTCCACGCGACGTACATCACCGACGACACCGCCGACCTCGCCACCCGGGCGACCGTGCGATTCCTCGCGGCGACCGGGCGCTGGGCGCGGGTCGCCTCGGCCCTGCCGCGCCACGGGCTGAGCCGCTCGGACGCCCGGAAGGTCGATCTCCTGCGTACCGGCTTGCCGTTGATCGCCACGGACGACCCCGCGCTCTCCCGGGAGCTCGCCGCCACCGTGAACTCGATGGAGGCAACGTACGCCAAGGGCCGCCACACGCCGATAGGAAGCACCGAGGCGGTCGACCTCCAGGCGCTGTCCCGGATCCTCTCCGGAACCCGCGACCCGGTCGTGCTGGAGGACGTCTGGAACGGCTGGCATCGGGTCGGGCGCAGCCTCCGCCAGCCGTTCGCCCGCTACGTCGAGCTCGGGAACCTCGGCGCGCGCGAACTCGGCTTTCCGGACCTCGGGGCGGTCTGGCGGTCGCGGTACGACCTCCCGCCGGACGACTTCGCCCGCGAGGCCGAGCGGCTCTGGGCGGAGGTGCGGCCGCTCTACGAGTCGCTCCACGCCTACGTACGGGGCCGGCTGCGGGAACGGTACGGGCCCGACACGGTCCCCGAGCGGGGGCCGATCCCCGCGCACCTTCTCGGGAACATGTGGGCCCAGTCGTGGGAGTCGATCTATCCGGTGGTCGCCCCGTCGGGCACGTCGGCGGCGTACGATCTCACCCGGATCCTCGTCGACCGCGGCACCCGGCCGACCGACCTCGTCCGCTACGCCGAGGGATTCTTCGTCTCCCTCGGGCTCCCGCCGCTCCCCGCGACGTTCTGGGAGCGGTCGATGTTCGAGCGCCCCCGGGACCGAGAGGTCGTCTGCCACGCGAGCGCCTGGGACCTCGACCTGGTCGACGACCTCCGCATCAAGATGTGCATCGAGATCACCGCCGAGGATTTCGCGACCGTCCACCACGAACTCGGCCACAACTACTACCAACGCGCCTACGCGGGCCAGCCGTACCTCTTCCGCAACGGGGCCCACGACGGCTTCCACGAGGCGGTCGGCGACACGATCGCCCTCTCGGTCACACCCGAGTACCTCGTGCGCATCGGGTTGCTCGAGAGCTCCCCGGACCCGGCCCACGACGTCGGGCTCCTCCTCCTGCGGGCGCTCGAGAAGATCGCCTTCCTTCCGTTCGGCCTCCTGGTCGACCGCTGGCGATGGGACGTCTTCTCGGGCGCGATCGCCCCGGCGGAGTACAACCGCTCCTGGTGGGAGCTCACGGCGCGGTACCAGGGGGTCGCCCCGCCGTCGGCCCGTCCGGAGTCCGAATT
The DNA here is from genome assembly GCA_021828715.1 of Thermoplasmata archaeon. Lineage (GTDB taxonomy): Archaea > Thermoplasmatota > Thermoplasmata > Lutacidiplasmatales > UBA184 > Lutacidiplasma. The sequence goes on along the minus strand of JAJZDF010000006.1, from coordinate 9,041 downwards.
CGATCCCGGGGCCAAGTACCACGTGGCGGCGAACGTGCCGTACATGCGCTACTTCCTCGCCCACATCCTCCAGTTCCAGTTCCACCGCGCGCTCGTACGGGTTGCCGGGGAATCCGGTCCCCTGCACCGGGCGTCGATCTACGGCTCCGCCGCCGTCGGGGAGCGCCTGCGGGCCATGCTGGAGATGGGCGCCAGCACCGAGTGGCCGGACGCCCTCGAGACGCTCACCGGCGAGCGGAGGATGGAGGCGCGCGGCCTCCTCGAGTACTTTGCTCCGCTGCAGCGCTGGCTCGACGACCAGACCCGCCGGCTGCCGAGGGGATGGTAGCCGGCGCCGGGCCCGGGTCTCCCCCCCGCCCGCGGCGGGAACGGCGGGCGATCAGAACGGGATCTCTCGCATCAGGCGCACGAAACCGGCCCGGGCCCACAGCCAGCCGGTCGCCCCGAACGCCACCGTGAACGCGATCGCGGCGACCAGCCCGATCGCCGCGACCGCCCCGCCGTCGACCAGACCGAGCGTCGCCGGGACCAGGATCGAGAGCGCGACCGCGCTCCCCACGACGACCGCGACGAGCATCGCGCCGGGCCGCATCGGCTGCGGACGGGGCCGTTCCTGGTAATCCGAGTAGCGCGCCGCGAATCCGAGCCCCCAGGCGGAGACCGCGAAGCTGGCCGCCGCGGCCGCGAGGCCGAGACCGAGGGCGTCCAGCGCCCCGGCACGGAACAGGAAGCCGACGAAGAGCGCGACCGCGGCGCTCACCGACCCGGCCGGGATCAACGCCGCGACGATCTTGGCGCGGAAGATCTCCCGGGCCGAGATCGGTGCGGCGTACAGGTGCCAGAGCGACCGGCGCTCCTGACCGAGCGAAGTCGTGGCGATGAGGAGGCCGGCGAATGTCGCGGCCCAGCCGGCGTAGATCATGAGGCCGACCCCCTCGATGCCGCCGCCGCCGATCGACCCCTCCAGAAAGATCACGATCAGCAGGACGACCGGCAGGAGCAGCATCGGCATCATCTCCCGGCGCCGGCCGAATCCGTGGAGGTCCTTCGCCACCAGCGCCCGCTCGGGGATCGACAGGCCGAGCGCCCGGAGGGCGGGGTGGGGATCGCCGTACCGGTAGGGACCGAAGTGGTACTCCGGCGCGGCCACCGACCAGAAGTGCTGGCGGAGGAGGTTGGCGCTGTAGAGGAGAAGGAGCGAGAAGCCGATCGTCCCGGCGGCGAAGAGCCCGGCCGCGACGGCGTTCCCCTGGAGGAGGACGAGGACCGCATACGACCCCCAGAACGGCGGGAGGAGTTCGGTCAGGTGGCCGAACGCCTGCAGGGCGGAGAGGGAGTCCAGGAGCACGACCGGGTTGAAGGCGAGCTCGAGCACGACGACCAGCACCACGAAGGCGAGGGCGCGGAGGAGGACGGAGATCCGTCCCCGTCGGGCCGAGCCGCCTCCGGCCCGCTGCCCGACCGCGCGGACCATTTCGACCCAGAGGGCCCCCTGGAGCAGGCCGAGGACGGAGAGCGCCGCCGCCACCGCCGCCGCCCCGCCGAGCCCGACATCCACCGCCACGCCGGCGATCGCCCCGAGGACCAGGGCGAGCGGAGCCGAGTAGGTGTAGGCGACCGCTATCGCCGAGGCGAGCACGTACTCTTGGGGCCGAAGCGGCAGCCAGTTCGCCGCGTCGCTGCTGGCGAACTTCGCGGTGGTGGTCAGCTCGAACATGAGGCCGGCGACGAGGACGGTCCCGACCCCGACCAGCGGCAGGAACGGAAGGGCGGCCTTCACCACGGACGGGAGGACGGAGCCGGAACCTCCCGTCCCCCGGACGGAGACCGCCGCCACGGCGAAGGCGACTCCCGCCAGGACCAGCGCGGCCCACCCGTAGACCGCCGGCTGGTTGGTGGCCTTCTTCGGGTGGGCGCCCCGGCCGCTCGCGCGGATCTGCGAAGCGACCAGGACCCACGCCAGCCGGCGGACGCGATGGAGGTTCATCCGCCTTCAGCGCCGCAGCGCCCCGACGACGTCGGTAAGGTCCCCGGTCCCGGTGAGAGCGAGGAAGATCGCCTCGAGCCCGCTTCCGGCGAGCCCGGCCTGCCGGCGCAACTCCGCGATGGTCCCCTGGGCGACGATCCGGCCGTGGCTCAGGATGACGACCCGATCGCAGATCGCTTCCGCGATCTCGAGAACGTGGGTCGAAAAGAGCACGCCGACCCCGTCCCTCGAGGCGAGGTCGCGCAGGAGGTCCTTCACGACCCGGGCGGCGCGGGGATCGAGGGCGTTCAGCGGCTCGTCGAGCACGAGCAGTCGCGGGTGGTGGAGCAGCGCCGCGATCAGGGCGACCTTCTGTTTCATCCCTTGGGAATAGGCGCTGATCAGCGAGTCCTCGTGCCCGGATAGCTCGAGCCCTCGGAGGAACTCGGAGATCCGGCTCCCGCGGGTCGCGGGGTCGACGCCGTAGAGGTCCGAGATGAAGTCGAGGTATTCGGCGGCGGTAAGGAATTCGTAGAGCGCCGGCGACTCCGGGACGTATCCGACCGTCCGCTTCGCCTCGACCCCGTCGGTCACGACGTTCCGACCCCGGAGCCGTATCTCTCCGGCGTCGGGACGCAGCAGGCCGACGATCAGCTTCATCGCCGTCGATTTCCCGGCGCCGTTCGGGCCGAGGAGGCCGACGATCTCCCCCGGGCCGACCGAGAAGCGGACGTCCGAGAGCGCCCGGGTCGTGCCGTACGACTTCGAGACCTGATCTACCGATAGGACGGCGCCTCCCTCGGACGCCATCCCGGGGGTCGGTCCGGTCGGAAGCTTCCCCACGTTCCTCCCGAGGACCGAGTCGCCGGGCCACATTAGATGACGCCCCGCCGGAGGCGGAGCCGTCAGTTGTCCCCGGGTCGTCCGGTGCCCCGGTAGGGCCCGGGACTCCCTCGATCCCCCAGAATCTCGGGGGCGGCGAAGTAGGCATGGGCGGACCGCCCGTGCGCCGGACGGAGGGCGTCGGCGACCGCCACGAGCAGCTCGTAGGCCGACTCGTCCACGTCGTTCGCATCGGGACCGGCCGCCCTTCCGGTGGCGTAGAGGCGCGCGGTCCCCCGGCGGACCCCGAGAAGGACCGTGCCCGTGCCGTCCCGCCGCGCCCAGGCGAGGAGCGTCTGCTCCGGCCGCTCGACGATCCCCATCCACCGGAGCCCCCCGAACCATCGCCCCGAAAGCCGCTCCAGGACCGCGGGCGGCTCGACTCCGGGCGGCAGGTCGATCCGGGCGACCGTGCGCAGGGTCCGCTCCGGCCCGGGCAGGGAGGATGGAGGGCGGGTCGACCGGTAGCCGGAGGGGGATCGCTCGACCAGGCCCTCGCGCTCGAGTCTGCGGAGGGCCCGGGTGAGCGCTTCGGGATGCGCCCCGAGGGTCCGGCGCAGGCCGCTGAACGGGATGCGGATCGGGCGCTCCGTCAGCGTCTCGAGGACCCGGTCGTCGAGCCGGCCCGAGGGCCGTGCGACGGCATCCCCTTCGCCCGGCATCGGCATCGCATCCCGGGCGGGCATGTAAACGAACGGTGGCCCTCCGGTAAGTTGCTGGTCTCGCCGATGGGGGGTGTGACCGGATCTCCGGTGACCCGGTCGATAACCGCCGGCGGGCGTTCTCTGCATCGGAACTTCGGTTCCGAGGACCTCGATGCAGGACGAAGGAGAATGTTGCGGCGGGGGGCCGGAGCACGGCCCGTGGGTGTGGACGGCGTACCGGGCGTACAACGAGCTGCTGCGGGAGAAAATGAAGAAGAAGTTCGAGGCCCAGGAAGGGCCCTGGATGGACCAGGTCGCCGACGTCCTCGTGCGGATCGTGAACGCACGGTGGGAGGGCGGCCGGAAGCAGGAGCGGGAGCAGGCCGACCTGTTCGACCAGCTCGAGCGCCTCCTGTCGGAGTGAGCGGATGACGGCGACTGCGGGGACGCCCGCGCCGTACGGCCCCCCGGCCGGTCCCCAGCCGCAGCTCCCCCGGCCGGGGGACCGGTAGGGGGCCCGTGGGGGCCGCTGCGTCGAACCTCGAGCGGCGCGTTCCGGACGCGGTGAGGGCGGTCGGTCCGTCCGTCGCCGCGGTGGCGGCGCTGCGGTCGGGTTCGGTCGACGGGAAGCGGTCTTCGGCACCCGCGGCCGCGACCGCGGTCGTCTTGGACGCCGACGGCCTGCTGGTGACCAACCACCATGTGGTGGCCTCGGCCCGGGAGCTGCGGGTCCACTTCCCCGACGGTCGCACCGATCCCGCGACAGTAGTCGGCAGCGACCCCGGAACGGATGTCGCGGTGCTGCGGGTCGATCGACGGCGGCTGCCGGCCGCGCGGCTCGGGCGTTCGGAAGAGCTGGAGGTCGGCCAGTTCGTGGTCGCCGTCGGGAATGCCCTCGGGCTTCCGGGCTCTCCGACGGTGTCGCTCGGTGTGGTGAGCGCTCTCGACCGGCCGCTGCCGGGGGCGGACTTCGTGTTCGAGGGGTTGATCCAGACCGACGCCGCGATCAACCCGGGCAACAGCGGGGGGCCGCTGGTCGACCTGGACGGGGCGGTGGTCGGGATGAACACCGCGATGGTGCCGTTCGCCCAAGGGGTCGGGTTCGCGCTCCCGATCCAGGCGGTGGCCCGGATCGCCCGGGAGTTGCGCGAGCGGGGGCGCGTGGTCCGCCCGTGGGTCGGGACGAACGTGGCCGACCTTCGACCGGATCTCGCCGCGGCGCGGGGGGTTCCCGCCTACTCCGGTATCCTCGTGGTCCAGATCGTCGCCCGCTCCCCCGCGCACCAGGCGGGACTGCGGCCGCACGATATCGTGGAGCGGGTGGGGCCGTTCGACGTCGGCCGGATCCGCGAGTTCCTGGAGGCGCTCTCGCGCTATCCGGTGGGAAGCGACGTCGAGATCGGCTTCCGCCGGCGCGGCGAGCGGCTCTCGACCGCGCTCGCGCTGCGGGAACGGGTCCCGCTCGCCCCTCGGGCCCCGGCCTAGTTCCCGCAGCCCCGGCGGCCTCTTCTCCGAACCGTCGCCCGCCCGATGAGGGAGACCGGGGAGCTCGAGACGGTATCGTCGGAACCCCGGAGATCCTCTACGACGGAGGCCGTCGGAGGCGATCCGCGTACTGGTGGCGGAGCTTGGCGACCTTCGGGGCGATGACGAACTGGCAGTACCCCTGGCCGGGATTTCGGGCGAAGTAGCGCCGGTGGTACTCTTCGGCGGGATAGAACGTCGTCCACGGCTCGACCCGGGTGACGATCGGGTGGCGCCAGAGGTGCTGCGCGTCGAGCGACGCGATCAGTTCCTCCGCCGTCCGCTTCTCCTCGACCGTACGGTAGAGCACGACCGACCGGTACTGGGTGCCCACGTCCGCGCCCTGACGGTCCGGGGTGGTCGGATCGTGGGTCGTGAAGAAGATCGTCAGGAGATCGCGATACGGGAGGACCGACGGGTCGAACTCGATCCGGACGACCTCGGCGTGGCCGGTCCGTCCGCTGCAGACCTGCTCATACGTGGGGTTGGGCACGGTGCCGCCGGCGTAGCCGGGCTCGACCCCCTCCACGCCGCGGAGCTCCGAGAAGACCGCCTCGGTACACCAGAAGCAGCCTCCTCCGACGATCGCGGTTTCCCGCGGGGGGGGCGTTCGGGAGGGGGCCTCGCTCATCGTGCGTCGCCTCCGGTCCCCGGCGGCGTCGGGGCCGCGCCGGGCCCCGGTCGCTCTCCGGGGAGCCGCTCGAACTCGGCGAGCCAGCCGTGGCCCTCGATATCCGGGAAGTTCGTCTCGAAGCGGATCGGTCGGATCTGCCGTGCGTGAAGCTCCGGCCCGAACGTCGCCCGAAGCTCGTCCCGGGTGACCCGACGGGGTCCGCCCCACTCCGCGGGTTCTCGCTCCGAGAAGCAGAGCACGAAGAACCGGCCCCCGGGCCGGAGCGCCTCCCGCACGCTCCGGGCGTAGAGCGGGCGGTGCCGGTCGTGCAGGGTGTGGAACAGGCCGCAGTCGAGGACGGTATCGAACGCACCGAGCGCGGCGCCGACATCCAGCGCGCTCCGCACCTCGAAGCGGGGCATCGGTACGCGACCCGCCGCCTTCTCGATCGCCCGCCGCACCGCGGCCGGCGCGAAGTCTACCCCGACGCAGTCGTGCCCCCGGGCGGCGAGGTAGAGAAGATTCTCTCCCGTCCCGCAGCCGAGGTCAAGGACCCGCCCGAGGATCGCGCCCGACTCCTCGAGCCGCACCACCTCGGGCTGGGGGCGTCCGATGTCCCAGGGCGGGGTTCCCCGGTACACCTCGTCGAAGTACTGCACCTCCGTCGCAAGTCGCCCGGGCTTAAGGCCCGTTCCCCCGGCCGTCTCCTCCAAGAGCAGAGGTTATCTGGAGGGGGCCACCGTTCCCGGGCGTGGCCGCGCAACCGGTAGCTCCCCGTCCCGAGGACCTCCGCGGCGCGCACCGGCTCGCCGTCGGCGGTGGCCTGGGGCTCGCCGCGGCGGGCTTCGCCCTCGTCTTCCCGACCATCGCCCTCTGGCTGGCGCTCGACCATCCGGCGGTGTTCCTGGACCTCGGGGAGCCGTTGGCCCGCGGGCTGGCGGGCCTGGTCCTCGTCGGGGCGATCCTCTTCCTGCTGAGCCTCCTGCTCTACCGCTCCGCCTACTCGAAGCTGCGCCGGGTCGATCCCCGGTTCTTGCTGGCCTCGGTCCTGTGCCTGGTCGGCTCGATCGGGTTCCTCCTGGTCGTCGTCGCCGCCGCGGCGTACCTGGGCTCCGCAGGCTCCCTGGTCGCATGCCTCCACGGGGCTCCGTCGCATGCCCTCGGGTGCCTCGAATCCGGCGCGCCGCTCGGCACGTACACGGCGCTGGTCGGCTTCTGGCTCGGGTGGCTGGGCGGCGTGGGCATCGTGGTGGGGCTCGCCGCGGCCGGTCGCCGGTTCGGCCGGAGGACGCTCTACCTCGGGGCCGTCACCTATGCGCTCCTCCTGCTGGTTCTCATCGGACCGTTCGTCGCGCTGGTCTACGCGGTCCCGGACTCGTCGGTCCTACTGCTGGCCATCCCGGTCCTGTCGGCCGCCGCGCCGGCGCTCGTGCTGATCGGGGGGTACGGCCCCCCCCTCTCCGTACGACGCGCCTGACGACGGGTCGCTTCGCGGCCGCTCCGGGTGCCTTGGCCCCCTTCCCCGCAGCTCTGCCGCGGGGAGCGGGGCCGCGTTACTCGAGGAGGATGACCTGGGCCGCGGGCGCCTGGAAGCCGGCGGCGCGGTGGGAGCCGTCGCAGTACGGCTTGGTCTTCGAGTGGCCGCACCGGCAGAGCGCCGTCACGACCTTCCCATCCACGTAGACGATGTTCGAGGCGTTCTCCTTTGACTCCACGTAGACTCGCGGCATGGTATCCCGTCCGCCACGAGCGCCCTCGGGTTCTTAGCCGCTCGCTGGCCCCGAGGTAACGCCTGCCCGTCTTAAGTAGCCCCCGACCGATGTCGGACTGGGGGACCGGAGGATGGAGATCGGGATCGTAGGGTCCGGGGATGTGGCGCGTTCGCTCGGTGCGGGATTCGTCGCAGTCGGCCATCGGGTCTGTCTCGGATCGCGCTCCCCCGATTCGGAGGCGTTGCGGGCGTGGAAGCAGCGGGTCGGTCCTCCGGGCTCGACCGGCAGCTTTGCCGAGGCGGCGGAGTTCGGGGATCTGCTGGTCCTCGCGACCCACGGCGTCCACAACGCGGAAGCGATCGACGGGGCCGGCCGGACGCGCTTCGACGGCAAAGTCCTCATCGACACCACCAACCCGCTCCAGTTCGATGCGGCCGGTACCCCCACGCTCGCGGTCTCCGGGACCGACTCCGCCGGCGAGCGCGTCCAGCGGCTGGTGCCGGCGGCCCGGGTCGTGAAGGCGTTCAACATCGTCGGCCACGCGCATATGTTCCGTCCCCGGTTCGTGGGGGGTCCCCCGGACATGTTCTACTGCGGGAACGATCCGAGTGCGAAGGCCGAGGTCGACGACCTGCTCCACGCCTTCGGGTGGAACCCGATCGACATCGGAGGCATCCAGGGGGCGCGCATGCTCGAGTCGCTCTGCCAGCTCTGGCTGGTGGCGGCCCGAGCCCTCGGGTCGGGGGACGTCGCCTTCCGGCTCCTGCGAAAGTAGGGACGGCTTCGGGCGAGGCCGCAAATACGCCGGCGGCGTGCCGGGGTATGACCGGATCCCGGGTCGCCGATGTGCTGGTCGAGACGCTGATCGCGGCCGGGATCCCCCGGATCTATGGGGTCGCCGGCGACTCGCTGAACGGAATCACGGATGCGATCCGGACCCGTCCCGCGATCCGGTGGATCCACACGCGCCACGAGGAGGGGGCCGCGTTCGCCGCGGCCGCCGAGGCGCAGCTGCGGGGCCAAATCGCAGCCTGCGCCGGTAGCTGCGGCCCGGGCAACCTCCACCTGATCAACGGTCTCTTCGACGCCCACCGCAGCCGGGTGCCCGTTCTCGCCCTCGCCTCCCAGGTTCCGAGCCGGGAGGTCGGCAGCGGGTATTTCCAGGAGACGCATCCCGAGCGGCTCTTCCGCGACTGCAGCCACTTCTGCGAGGTCGCCACCGAGGCGGACCAGGTCCCGGGGCTGGTCGAGTCCGCCGTCCGGGCGGCTCTCGCCCGGGAAGGCGTGGCGGTCGTGGTGATCAGCGGCGACGTGCTGCTGCGAGAGGCCATCGAAGCGGCGCGCCCCGTTCCGCTCCCCTCGGGTCCCTCGTCCGTCGTCCCGCCGGCGGCCGACCTCGAGGCGCTCGCGGCCCGGCTGAACGGCGCCGAGCGCGTCACGATCCTAGCCGGGGTCGGCGCGGCGGGCGCCCGGGACGAACTGTTCGCGCTCGCCGGGAAGCTCAAGGCACCGGTCGTTCACACCCTCCGGGGCAAGGAAGCGCTCGAGCACGACAACCCGTTCGATGTCGGGATGACCGGCCTGCTCGGGTTCGCCTCGGGCTACCGGGCGCTCGAGGCGGCCGACACCGTTCTCCTGCTCGGGACGGATTTCCCCTACCGGCAGTTCTACCCGCGTCGGGCCCGTCTTCTCCAGGTCGA
>JAJZDF010000005.1 GCA_021828715.1 Thermoplasmata archaeon | reverse complement strand
ACCTGCACGGTCGGGGGGACCGACAGCGGGAGGAGCGCGGGGGTACTCCCGGCGACGTGCCGGATCGCAGCGGCGAGGGCGGTCCGGAACCCGTCCCGATCGGCCTCCCGATAGCGGCGGAGGGATTCCCGGGCGGCCTGGATCCACCGCTCGGGGCTGCCGTCCCCGCTCTCTCCGTGGGCGATGCGGTCGGTGAGGTCCAGCCGCCCGAGCGTCTGGTCGATCGCCTCGGCGAGCACGGCGCGCTCGGTGGCTTCGGGGACCGCACGGGCGGATTCGGCGCGGACGGAGACGTAGCCGGTGCCGTCCCGTCCCCGGAACAGGTGGACCTTGCCGACGACGAGGGCCGGTCGGGCGTCGGTCGTCGCCCGCAAGTGGGCCATGGCCCTCGGCTGGAATCCTCCGGCCGTGACCGCGACCGAGCCGGTCGGATCGGTGAGCCGGGCCCGCCAGAACGGCTGGGATGCGTCCCGGCCGATCGACTCGGCGGCCGACAACGTGCCGGCCATCAGCACCCGATGGATCCGTCCCCCGAACGGGGAGAGGAGGTACGTCGCCGCCCGTTCTCCCTCGCCGCGCTCTTCCTCCGTGGCCGCCTCGAGCTCGCGCGCCGTGACCCGCCACGCCGGCTCCCGTCGGCTCACGGCCGCCTCGGAACGAGACGCGCCGCGAGCCGTTCCGCCGTCGCGTCGAGATCGAGCTCCGCGGGCTCGATCCGGTCGGGGACGATCGTGACGCCGAAATCGTCCTTGGATCCGGCGCCCCCGACCCGCAGCCGACGGCCCAGGAGCCGGTCGCCGAGCTCGGCCTCGAACGCCGCGGGGTCCGGCTGCTCCCGGAGCCGCGCCCGCACCTCGGCGAGCGTCGTCCCCCAAAGCCGCTCGGTCTCCGCCCGGCCCGCCTGGACCGTGACCGCCCCGGTCCCGTCGTCCAGCACGATCCGCGCCCGGAGGTCGGGTTCGGGAGTCACCGGTCCGTGCACGCGGCAGACCCCGCCCTGGACGCTCCGACGGCAGTCGGGACACCGGTAGACGAGGCCGCTCGGCGGGAGGAGCGCCACGACGCGGCCCTCCACCGAAACCGAAGGACCGCCGCCGTCCTCCTCCAGGTCGCTCATCCGTCGGGGCGGGGCGTCCAGCACGTCGCTCGGAGTGGGGAGGTCGAGGCCATCGAAACGTCGCACCGCGCTTCGCTCGTCGAGCGCCAGCTCGAAGGATCCGCGGAAGGTACGGACGTAGCCGCCGACGACCTCGACCGCTTCCCCGGGCTTGAGGCCGAAGTCGGACCAGGCGGTGAAGGCGAGCGCTCCCGAGCGGTCGGCGAGCAGCCCTTCGTGGACGATCCGTCGCTCCTCGCCGACGGAGACCGACCGCTCGGTGACCCGCACGACCCGGGCCCGGACCCGGAACCCGTCGTCGGCGGGGCCCAGTTCGTGGAGGGCCTTGAGCGGCAGTTCGGCCGGATCGATCCGGGGAAGCTCCGCCTCGCTCGCCGGCCCGACCCGGGATTTCCAACCGAACGTTACCTCGGGCCGCCCGCGGTACTCCCCGACCTCGGGGCCGACGGCGCGCAGCACCGTACCGCGCTCGATTCCCTCGCGGGGCGGGTCCCACCAGGTGAACCGCACCGTCGCCGTCCCGTCGGTCAGCAGCCCCGAGAGGAGCGGCCGACGGCCCCCGTCGGACTTCCGGGTCACCTCGCGGCGCTCGCAGCTCACCACGCGGGCGACGAACTCGACCGGCCCGTCCATCGGACGGAGGTCGCGGAGCCGTACCTCGCGCGGGGCGTTCGCCGCGTCCGGATCGGCCATCGCGCCGGCCAGCGGGCCGACCCGATAAAAGCGTCTTGGCCCCCGCGGACGATGACGGGCGCCGGGGGCCGCACAATCCTTTTCCCTCGGCGCCCCTCCCGAGCGCGGTGGCGCCGAGGTTCATCGACCGGACCGATCGCATCCTGAAGGCGCGGGACTCGCTCGTCTGCGTCGGCCTCGATCCGGATCCGGCGCTCTTCCCGGGCCCGATCAAACGGCTGCCGGCCGGCCGCCGGCTGGATGCGTTCCTCTCGGGGATCGTGAGCGCGACGTACCCGCACGCCGCGGCCTACAAGATGCAGCTCGCGAGCTATCTCGCCTTCGGCGCCCAGGGCCTGCGGACCCTGGAGCGGCTGGTGGCGCGGATCGGTCCGACCCGGCTCCGCATCCTCGACCTCAAGGCCAACGACTTTCCGAACACGATGCGGCTGTACCGGGACGCGGCGTTCCGGTCCCTCGGGTTCGATGCGGTCACGGTCTCCCCCTGGCTCGGCTGGGAGTCGTTCGGGCCGTTCCTCGACGATTCGTCCCACGGCATCTTCGTCGTCGCCCACTCCTCGAACCCCGGGTCGATGGACTTCCAGGAGATCCCCACCCCGCGGGGCCCGCTCTGGCTGGCGGTGTTGGGCGAGGTGCGTCGGCTCGCGCGGGCCCACGGGAACGTCGGGGCGGTGGTCGGCGCGACCTTCGCCGACACGTTCCGGCCCGCCCGCGCCGCCCTCGGCAACCGGATCCCGATCCTCGCCCCCGGGGTCGGGACCCAGGGGGGCTCGCTCTCCGCGGCGGTCCGAGAGGGGGTCGACGCGGAGGGGCGCGGATTGATCGTCAGCGCCTCCCGATCGATCCTCTACGCCGCCGGTGACGCGAAGTGGAAAGCGGCGGCCGGGGCCGAGGCGGCCCGCATGAAGGTCCAGATCAACCAGCTGCGCGCAGGCTTGCGTACAGACTGAGCAGTTGTCCGGCCACGGTCTCGAGACCGTAGCGCGCCTCGGCCCGGCGGCGGCCGGCGGCACCCATCCGGTGGGCGAGCGCCGGATCGTCGAGCAGCGCGGCGACCCGTTCGGCGAGGTCGGCCGGGAGGAGCGGCTCGGTGAGGAGCCCCTCGACCCCCGGCTCGATCACCTCGCGCACCCCGGGGAGATCGGCCACGACGACGGGGAGACCCATCGCCATCGCCTCCGCCACCGCGAGGCCGAACCCCTCGAGCCGATTCTGCGAAGGGAAGACGAAGACGTCCCCGAGGGCGAGGTACCGCGGCAGGTCGTCGTCGCTGACCGCCGGGCAGAACCGCACCCGCGCTTCGACGCCGAGGCGGCGTGCCTGCCGGACGAGGCTGGAGAGGCGGGGACCGGCACCGATGACGAGGAGCGCGACGTCGTCCGGGAGGCGGGCGAGCGCCTCCAGGATCACGTCCACCCCCTTGTGGGGGACGAGACGGCCGGTGAAGACCATCACGCGCCGGCCGTCGAGCCGGAGGTCGCGCCGCAGCGTCCCCACGTCCACCCCCGGCCGAAGCCGGTCGAGGTCGACCACTGACGGGACTACCGCCAGTTCCCGGCCCCGGAGCATGGCCGACGTTATCCCGTAGCTGCGGGTGTGGACGACGACCCGATCGACCCGCCGGAGGGTCGGCGGGAGGAAGAATCGCTGGTACGCCCCGGCGAGCAGTCGGCCCGGCCGGCCCGGCATCTCGAGGTCGCAATGGTAGGTGAGGCAGACCGGCACGCGTCGCGTCCCGAGCGCCCGGGTCGCGAAGTACGAGGTCAGCGGCGGCGGGTAGTGGAGGTGGAAGACGTCCGCCTCCAGACGGCGGACCGCGGCACCGGTCCCCCAGTCGAACGGCGTGTTGAACGCGACGAAGAGGCTCGGGACCCGGACGATGCGGTACCCCTCCGCCGCCTCCGTGCGGGGCAGGCGGCGATCGTAGCGGGCGGTGACGACCGTCACCTCGTGGCCCTGGCGGGCGAATTCCCGCGCCAGGTTCCGGACGTGGGACTCCACCCCGCCCGTGTGGGGCGCGAAGAACGGCGAGACCTGGACGATCCGCACGCGGGGCCCACCGGGTCCGAGGGCTATACAAGCAGCGGCGGAGCGACCGGGCCGTTCGTCAGGCCCCGGTCGCACCCCGCGGCTTCGCCGTCGGGAGCGGCTCCGATTCGCGCCGCTGCAGGAACGCCTCCGGCGGCACCTGGGCGAGGTCCAGACCGCGCATCGCTTCGCCGAGGCCGGTCGAGACGCGCGCCACGACCTCCGGCTCGTTGAAGTGGAGCGACGCCTCGACGATCGCCCGCGCGACCTTGATCGGGTGCTCCGACTTGAAGATCCCGCTGCCGACGAACAGCCCGTCCACCCCGAGCAGGCGGCAGAAGGCAGCGTCCGCGGGCGTCGCGATGCCGCCGGCCGCGAAGTTGACGACGGGCAACCGGCCGCGGGTGCGGACGTCGGCGAGCACGGCCTCGGAGACCTGCTCGCGTTTCGCCCATGCGGTGAGGTCGCGCTTCGGCATCTTCGAGACCTCCTCGATCTCGCCGGAGATCTGGCGGATGTGACGGATCGCCTCGACGACGTTCCCCGTCCCCGCCTCCCCCTTCGTCCGGATCATCGCCGCCCCCTCGTCGATGCGCCGGAGCGCCTCGCCGAGGTTCCGCGCGCCGCAGACGAACGGGACGGAGAACGCCTTCTTGTCGACATGGCGGAACGGGTCGGCCGGGGTCAGCACCTCGGATTCGTCGATCATGTCGACCCCGAGCGACTCGAGGACCCGTGCCTCGCCGAGGTGACCGATCCGGCATTTCGCCATCACGGGGATCGAGACCCGCTCGCGGATCTCTCGGATCTTGAGGGGGTCCGCCATCCGCGCCACCCCGCCGGCGGCCCGGATATCCGCCGGAACGCGCTCGAGCGCCATCACGGCGACGGCACCCGCCTCCTCGGCGACCGCGGCCTGTTCGGCGGTGGTGACGTCCATGATCACGCCTCCCTGCTGCATGCGGGCAAAGCCGCGCTTCACGAGCTCCGTCCCGAAGCGGAGCTGCTCGATCGGATCCGACATGGGCTCTCGGTGACGGCCGAAGGGCGCGGCGGGCGTATAAGCCCCCCCACCATCGACGGGGACGAGACGGCCGGGCCGTCCTCCGGCCCGGGCGGCGGGAGGATCGGATCGACCGCGGGTCCCTTCCCGTCGCCCGGGACGGCGCCGCCGGAGTGGCGTCGGTGCCCCTTCCCCGGAGCCGGCACTCGGGCGCCCGCTTCGGGATCGATCGCGGGTAGCCGGTGGCGACGATCGAGCGGGGGGGTGGGGCGCCCCCTGGCGTCTCGGGAGCCCGGCGGAGGAGCGGCCCGCGGTCGGGTGGCTCGCGCCGAGCCGTCCCGCCTGCGCGCCGCGTTCCGATCGACCCCGGGAATCAGGTTTCCGGCCCGTCGGGATCTCCGAGGGCCACGGCGGGCCCCTTGGGCAGAAGGCCCGTCCCGGCGGCCGGGACCCGAGGGGTAAGGTTAAGGACGGCCGCCTCTTCCCCCCGTTCGCAGGGGGAGCTGGGCACCGGCTGAGAGGACGAGGGAAACCTCGTCGACCCCACGAACCTGTACGGGATAATGCCCGCGAAGGGACTGCGATGCAGCAGCTAAACGCTCTCGAGGCCGGCCCGCCGGCCGGATGACCGCGCCGGACGGACGGTCGCCGTCCCGGCGACGAGCGCTCCGCGCGCCCGGGCGCTCGCGCCGGATCTTCTTCTCGATCGCCGCCGCGGTGGTCGTACTCGTCGCCGGCCTCGGGGTGTACACCCTCGCCACCGACCAGCCGGCGACCCTCGTCATCTACACCTACGCGAGCCTCTTCGGAGGTTCCGATTGCGGCGCTCCGGCGTGGTCGACGGTCTTCGGCAGTTTCGAGCAGGCGCACCACGTCACCATCGACGTGGAGTGTCCCGCCGGTACGCTCGTCAACACGCTGAGTTCCCAGAAGAACGCTCCGGGGGCGGATCTCGTGATCGGGCTCGACGAGATCACCGGTCCCCTCGCGGAGGCGAACGGCCTGTTGATCCCGTACTCGCCCCCGGCCCTCGCCAACGTCGCTCCGGAGCTCGTCGCCCAGCTGTCGCCGGACCGGGGGGTCGTCCCGTACGAGTGGGGGTACCTCGGGATCGACTACAGCTCGGCGTTCGCGGCGGCGACCGGCGGCGCCGTCTCGCATCTCTCCCTGGCCGACTTCGCGTCGAACGCCTCCTGGGCGCGCCAGCTCCAGATCGAGGACCCGTCCCAGGATATCACCGGCGAAGAGTTCCTCGCCTGGCAGGTCCTGTACTACGAGGACGTGCTGCACCAGAACTGGACGTCGTTCTGGCGGGCGACCCTGCCGTACCTGCCCCCGCCGGCGCCGGACTGGGGGACCGCGTTCGACTCGTTCTCCTCGCCCGGTGGCCCGGCGATGGTCGTGAGCTACACGACGGACCCGGCGTACGCCGCGGCGAACGGCACCGCCGGGCAGTACAACTCGACCGCGAGCTGGTCGAACGGTACGGCGTACGGCTGGCGGACGATCTACGGGATCGGGATCGTCAACGGCACCCGACATCTTTCCCTCGACCAGCAGTTCGAGAACTGGTTCCTCTCGGGCCCGGTCCAGGCATTGATCCCCGAGAACGAGTGGGAATATCCGGCGAACCAGACGATCGCGCTACCGTCGGTCTTCGCCGCGGCCCCCAACCCGGCGACGATCCAGCCGCTGAACAACCTCACGACGCCGGCGGCGCTCGCCGCGGAGCTCCCGGGCTGGATCTCCACCTGGCTCGGCCTCGCCACCGGGGCCGGATGAAGCGCCCGGTAGGGACCGCCTTCCTCGTCGCTCCGATCCTGCTGTACGTCGGGCTGTTCGCGCTGCTGCCGGCCGGCATCCTGTTCGCGGGTTCGGTGGCGGCCGCCGGCGGACCGTCCGCCGTAGCCGCCGCCGTCGCGACGCCGCTCAACCGGCAGGCGATCGGGAACTCGCTCCTCCAGGGAGGTCTCTCCTCCCTGCTGGCGGTCGGGGTAGGCTACCCCGCGGGCCTGTTCCTCGGCCGGTACGACTGGCGGGGGCGGGAGATCGTACGCTCCGTGCTCCTCGTGCCGTTCCTGCTCCCCAGCCTGGTCGTCGTCCTCGCCGTACGGGACCTCTTCGGCAGCGGCGGACTCTTGTCGGGGCCGCTTCCCCTGCTCGGCGCTCTCGGGAGCGGGGTGCCGGCGATCGTGGCCGTGAACCTGGTCTTCAACCTCCCGTTGGTCATCCTGCTCACCGCCACCGGGGCGGCGGTGGCCCCCCGGGCGCTCGAGGAGACGGTCGTCACCCTCGGCGGCTCTCCCGCCCGCGCCTACCGGGACGCCTGGGGGCCTTCGACGTGGATCGGCGCGGCCGCCGGAGGGCTCCTCACCTTCCTCTTCTCGGCGCTCTCCTTCGCCCCGCCGCTCCTCCTCTGCGGCCCCCGGTGCTACACCGTGGAGGCGCGGGTCTGGTCGCTGGACACGACCTTCCTCGACCCCTCCGGCGCCGGCGTCCTCGCGCTCGTGCTCCTGGCGGCATTCGCCGTCCCGGCGATCGCCTACCTCGAGTTGGCGCGGCGGCTTCGCTCCGGCGGGAGCCTCCCCTCCCCGGGACCTCCCCGCCGGCCGCGCGGGCCGCTTGCGGCGGCGCTCGCCGCGGAGACGGCGCTCGTCGTCGCGGCGGTGGGGCTCGTCCTCGGGGCGATCGTCGATCGAACCGTCGCGCCGTACGGGGGCGCGGGGGTCGGCGCCGCATGGACGGCGCTCCTCTCGCCGGCGACCGCCCGTGCGGTGCCGATCGGCATCCCGGGTGCTCTCGGCAATACCCTCCTCTTTGCCGCCGTCGCGGCGGGGCTCGCGGTCCTGCTCACGGTGCCGGCGTCGCTCGCCGTCGCCGGCGGGCGCCGGGGGGGCACCCTGCTCGGTTTCTTCCTCTTCGCCCCGCTCCTCGTCTCGCCGGTCGTCCTCGCGTTCGCCCTCGCGAACTTCTGGCGACCCCTCTTCGGCGGCGAGGCGACCGTCTGGGTCCTCGTGATCGTGAGCCAGGGGATGCTCGCCCTTCCGTTCGCCCTCCAGGCGCTCGGACTGCCGCTCTCCGGCCTCGGTTCGGGCCCCCGCGAGGCGGCGGAGACGCTCGGTGCCCCGCGCTTTTTCGCGTTCCTCGATGCCGACCTGCCGCGGCTGCGCGACGGGCTCGTCACCGCCGGTCTCTTCGCCTTCGCCCTCGGCCTCGGGGAGTTCACCGCGACGAACTTCCTCGTCACTCCCCGCTTCACGACGCTTCCGGTGGCCCTCTACGGGCTGGCCGACAGCCGCCACCTCCTCGCGGCCGACGGCGCCGCCGGTCTCCTCCTCCTGGTCAGCCTGGCGGTCTTCCTCGCGATCTCGGTGGGGGGCCGCCGTGTCGAGCTCTGAGATCGCCCTGGACGTCGAGCGGCTGGGAGTGGTTCGGGACGGAAGACCTCTCCTGCGCGCGCTGTCGTTTCAGGTCCGCGCCGGCGACCTCGTCGTCCTGCTCGGCCCCAACGGCAGCGGAAAGACGACCCTCCTGCGCGCCCTCGCCGGCCTGGATCCGTCGACCGGCCGGCTCCGCCTGTTCGGACACGATCTGAGCGGAATGCCGCCGCACCGCCGCGGGATCGCCATGATGTTCCAGGAGGCGGCGCTCTTTCCCCACCGGACCGTCTACGAGAACATCGCCTACGCCCCGCTCCTCCAGCATCGGCCCCGCGCCGAGATCGAGGCGGAGGTCGAGCGGCAGCTCGGGATGCTCCGGCTGGGCGGGCTCGAGGACCGGCGTCCCGCCGCCCTGTCGGGCGGGGAGCGCCAGCGCGTCGCCCTGGCCCGGACGCTCGCCGCCCGCCCGCGGGTCGTCCTCCTCGACGAACCGTTCGCCGCGATCGACGTCGAAGGGAAGGCCGGGCTGCGGGCCGAGTTCCGGTCCGCGCTCCGGGCGACCGGGACGACCGCGATCCACGTCACGCACGACCGGGAGGAGGGGTTCTTCCTCGGTGACGAGGTCGGGCTCCTCTTCGAGGGCCGCCTCGAGCGGTGGGGGCGTCCGTCGGACGTCTACCGCGCCCCGGGCGGAGCCCGCGCGGCGGCGTTCCTCGGGTTCAACGTCCTTCCGGGGCCCGTTGGTCCGGTCGCGGTCGATCCGGTGGAGGTCACCCTCGACCCGGACCCGAATGCCCCCGCGACCTGGGAGGTCGTCGCCGCCGGCACGGTCGGCCGCGGCGCGCTGGTCGTCCTCCAGGACCCGTCCGGCCGGAGGGTCGAGTGGCGCCCGTCCGGGGAGACTCCCCTGCCGGCCCCCGGGCGCCGGGTGGCGCTCGCCTGGCCGACGGCACGGCGGCTCCCCGAACTCCCCCCCACAACCTCCAAGTGGTCGGCGGGTCTCTCCCCGCCATGAGCGTTTCCGACCCGCTCGGGGCCGTCCAGTCGCTGGCCGTGGGATCCACCGTCGTCCGGTACGTCCGGGTGGATCGGGTCGCCGGGGTCGACGCCGGACGATGGGCGCGACGCCCGCGCACGGTCCGGATCCTCCTCGAGAACGTCGTGCGGCACTTCGACCCCACGCACGCCGATCCCGCGGCGATCGTCGCGCTGGCGAACGGGACGGAGGTCCCGGAGACCGCCGAGTTCCGCTACTTCCCCGAGCGGATCCTGCTCCAGGATTTCACGGGCGTCCCCGTCGTGGTCGACCTGGCGACGCTGCGCGACGCGGCGGTCGCGCGGGGGCTCCCGTCCGAGCGGGTGAACCCGCTGGTGCCCGTGGACCTCGTCATCGATCACTCGGTCCAGGTCGACAGCTTCGGCTCCCCGCGCTCGCTCGGGATCAACCTCGACCGGGAGTACGAGCGGAACCACGAGCGGTACCGGTTCCTCCAGTGGGCGCGCTCCGCCTACTCGAACCTCCGGATCGTGCCCCCCGGGAACGGGATCTGCCACCAGGTCAACCTGGAGCATCTCGCCCAGGTGGTCGTCGAGCGGACGGTCGACGGCGAAGCGGTCCTCTTCCCGGACACCTTGCTCGGGACCGACTCCCACACGACGATGGTGAACGGGCTCTCGGTGCTCGGATGGGGGGTCGGAGGGATCGAAGCCGAGGCGGTGATGCTCGGCGAGCCGTACTCCCTGCCGCCGCCCGTCGTCGTGGGGGTCGAGCTCACCGGCGCTCTCCCGAGCGGCGCCACCGCCACCGACCTCGTCCTGACCGTGACCCGGCGCCTCCGCGAGGTCGGGGTCGTCGACCGATTCGTCGAATTCTTCGGCCCGGGGGTCTCCGCGCTCGCCGTTCCGGACCGGGCCACGATCTCGAACATGTGCCCCGAGTACGGGGCGACCTCGGCGCTCTTCCCGGTCGACGAGGCGACGATCGCCTATCTGCGCGCCACCGGCCGTCCCGAGGCGCTCGCGGCCCGGGTCGAGGCGTACGCCCGCGCGCAGGGGCTCTGGGGCTCGGCGACGGCCGGGTCGATCGACTACGACCGGGTCATCCCGATCGATCTCGGGGCGATCGTTCCCACCGTCTCCGGGCCGAGAAACCCCGAGGAGAGCGTCCCGCTCGCCGAAGCGCCCCGCTCCTTCGGCGCGGCGCGGGCCGCCTACCGGGCGGACCACCCCCTCCGCGCGAACGGCGCGGCGCGGACCCCGGCCCCGGTCGCGGACGGATCGGTGGTCATCGCGGCGATCACGAGCTGCACCAACACGTCGAACCCGACGGTGATGATCGGCGCCGGATTGATCGCGAGGAACGCGCTCCGCGCGGGCCTCCGGGTCCCGCCCCACGTCAAGACGTCGCTCGCGCCGGGTTCGAAGGTCGTCACCGCCTACCTCGAGCGCGCCGGTCTCCTCCAACCGCTGGCGGACCTCGGGTTCGCGCTCGTCGGCTACGGGTGCACGACGTGCATCGGCAACTCCGGCCCGCTGTTGCCCGAGGTCTCCCGCCAGGTGGAGGAGCGGGACCTGTTCGTCGCGGCGGTGCTCAGCGGGAACCGGAACTTCGAGGCGCGCATCCAGAACGAGGTGCGCGCGAACTACCTCGCCTCGCCGATGCTCGTCGTCGCCTACGGGATCGCCGGACGGATCGACCTCGATCTGACGACGGAGCCGCTCGGGCACCGCTCCGGTGGGGCGCCGGTCTACCTCCGCGACCTCTGGCCCTCCGCGGAGGAGGTGCGGCGGCTCGTCGAGTCGAGCGTCGACCCCGCCATGTTCCGGGAGAAGTACGCTGCGATCGAGGTCGGTGACGCTCACTGGGAGGCGCTCCGGCCACCGGGCGGCCCCCGGTACGCTTGGGGCCCCGACTCCACGTATCTCGCCGAAGCGCCGTATCTCCGCCTGCCGCCGTCGTGGCAGCCGATCGACGGCTATCTCGTCCGCGGCGCCCGGGCGCTCCTGGTGCTCGGCGACCGCGTCACGACCGACCACATCTCCCCGGCGGGCGAGATCCCGCCGGAATCTTCCGCCGGACGGTACCTTGCCGGTCGGGGGGTCCCGCCCACCG
This sequence comes from Thermoplasmata archaeon, assembly GCA_021828715.1. Classification (GTDB taxonomy): domain Archaea; phylum Thermoplasmatota; class Thermoplasmata; order Lutacidiplasmatales; family UBA184; genus Lutacidiplasma. Next base: position 1,092 of record JAJZDF010000005.1, on the reverse strand, counting down.
AGTTCAACACCTACGGTGCCCGGCGCGGCCATCACGAGGTGATGGTCCGCGGGACGTTCGCGAACGTCCGGCTGAAGAACTCCCTGGTCCGGCCCCGGGAAGGCGGCTACACCCTGCACCTGCCCGATGCGCGCGAGGCGACCGTCTATGACGCGGCGACGGCGTACCGTTCGGAAGGGATCCCCCTCCTCGTCTTCGCCGGCCGCAGCTACGGGCAGGGGAGCTCCCGCGATTGGGCGGCGAAGGGGCCCCGCCTGCTCGGCGTCGGCGCCGTCATCGCCGAGAGCTACGAGCGGATCCACCGGACGAACCTCATCCAGATGGGGGTGCTGCCGCTGACGTACCGGGCCGGCGAGAAGGCGGCGACGTACGGCCTCACCGGCCGGGAGACGTTCGACCTCCGGCTCGCGGACGGGGGTACGCTCGCCCCGCACGCCCGCGCCGAGCTCTCCGCGATCGCGGAGGACGGCCGGGTGACGACCGTCCCGCTCGACGTTCGCCTTCACCAGGCGACCGAGGTCGAGTACTACCGGTCCGGCGGCGTCCTGCCGTACGTGATGGACCGGCGCTTCTCCGCGTAGGACCGGTCCGGAGGCGCCGACGGCATCGGCCCCGCGGGTGGGGATCCGAGCGCGACGCACCGGACGAGCTTCCCCTCCGGAGAACCCGCGGTCCCGGCAGCGTCGGACGCGGCGGTCGTGGGGACCGTTCGACCGCGTGGCTTCCCTCCCCGGCCGGAGCAGGTCGCCGAGCCCGTCCGCCGCCCCCGCTCCCACCGGGGTCGGTCCGCGACCCTCTTCCCGGGGACGGCGTTCCCGGCGGAGAAGCGGGCGGGGCCCGTCGGGGGTCGGGTCCCTTCGGCACGAGAGCGTGCGCCCTCTCGCACCGGCGGCGTCGGGAGCCGCCCCGCGGCTACCGATCGGCGCCGGGGAGGCGGACGACCGGATCGGTCGGCGCGTCCACCGAGCTCCAGCGCGCGAGGGCGAGCCGCACGCGCACCGTGACGCGCCGGTCGCCGACCTCCGCCCGCGCCGCCTCGACGGCCCGCCGGAGGTCCTCGGGGGGCACCCGCAGGGTGGCGCGGTGCGCCCC
>JAJZDF010000004.1 GCA_021828715.1 Thermoplasmata archaeon | reverse complement strand
CGATCTCGACGTTCTGGCGCACGCTGAAGGAGCTCGAACGGGACGGGCTCGTGAGCCTCGAGGCGGCCGGAACCGGTGAGTCGAGCCGCGTGGCGATGGACGACCTTCCCGCCAGCTACCTTGCGACGCTGGTCGAGGAACGGCTCGGGCGCGGCGCTCCTCGCAAAGCCTAAAGCACGGGCGCGGGTCGCGCGTCCGTGGCGTCCTCACCGGCGGCCGTTTCGACGCCGGACGGCCCTCGTCTGCCGACCTGGATCCGGGTGCGCCCACCGGCCGGAGCCCAGTACGAGGGTGTACGGTCGCTCTTGGATGGGCTCGGGCTCGGCACCGTCTGTCGGGAAGCCCGCTGTCCGAACCTCGCGGAGTGCTGGGGCGCGGGCACCGCGACCCTGATGCTCCTCGGCACGGACTGTACCCGGCGGTGCGCCTTCTGCGCGGTGCGGACCCACTGGCCGCACGGAGCCGTCGACCCGACCGAGCCGGAACGCGTGGCCCGCGCCGTCGCCCAGTGGGGCCTCCGCTACGTCGTCCTGACGCAGGTCTGCCGGGACGACCTGCCGGACGGCGGGGCCGGGGCCATGGCCGAGACCGTCCGGCGGCTTCGGAGCTCCGCGCCCCGGACGAAGGTCGAGCTGCTCATCGGCGACCTCGGCGGCGAGGAGGAGGCGCTGCGCACGCTCCTCGCCTCCCCGCCGGACGTCCTCGCCCACAACCTGGAGACGGTCCGCTCCCTGTCGGCGGCGGTACGGGACCGGCGCGCCGGATACGACCGTTCGCTGGGCCTTCTCGCCGCCGCGCGCCGCCTCGGCCCGGCTCGCCTCGTGCTCAAGAGCTCGATCATGCTCGGCCTCGGGGAGTCGGCGCCGGAGCTGGAGCTCGCCCTCGCCGACCTCCGCGGGAGCGGCGTCGACCTCGTGACGTTCGGCCAGTACCTCCGGCCCACCCGGGAGCACTGGAGCGTGGCGCGCTTCGTGCCACCCGAGGAGTTCGACCGGTGGCGCGCCCGGGCGCTGGAGCGGGGCTTCGCCGGGGCCGAGGCCGGGCCGTTGGTACGGAGTTCCTACCATGCGGAGGCGCTGTATGACCGCGCCGTCGCGCGACGGAGGGAGTGACCGTGGCGAAAAAGGCGCGCAAGAAGATCGAAGAGGCCTCCGCGCCGGCCTTCGAGTTCCCCGAGTTCGACGAAGCGGGGTTCGTCTGGAAGGAGTACGAGCTCACCGCCGCGACGGCGGTCGCGGGCGTCTTCCTGCTCGTCGCCGGGGTCGTCTCCTGGGCGCTGACGGTCGCGGGCCTGCCCTGGTTCGTGCCGTTCCCGCTCGGGATCGCGGTGGTCATCGGCGGGCTCTACGCGGTCCGTCGCCTGCGGAGGGCCTCGCACACCTACACCAAAGGCGACTGGGCGAGCCTCTTCATGCTGGAGTTCTTCGGCTGGCTCGCCCTCTGGTTCGTGCTAGTCAACCTGCTCGGGACCCTCGGCTAGCGGATCGACGGCCCCGGCGGGAGCCACGGAAGCCGCTTCGCCAGCAGTTCGTCCCGCGCGCGTTCGAGCGCCGGGCTCTCCCTGGCCGAGCCCATCTCGACGACCTCGGCCGACCGGCCCTCGCCGACAGCGAGGTCCCTCCCGAGCGAGAGCGTCGGGAGGGCGGCGCGGAGTACGGCCTCGATCTCCCGGTCGGCCCGTCGGGTCTCGACCGCCAAGCTACCGTCGCCCCGGACGTACGGCCCCTGGAGGACGGCCGCGTCGGGCGCCGCCCACTTTTCAAGGTAGGCGCCGACCCGGTCGATCCCGGCCGGGGGACCGTCCTGAAGACGGACGGACGCGCGATGTCCGTGGGTCACCTCGACGAGCAGCAGCACCCGGTCCGCATCGACCGCCCCGGCGGAGCCGAGGACCGTGAAGTCCGCGCGGTGGGCCTCCTCCGCGACGGCCCGCTCGGCCTTCCGGATCTGCGGGTAGAGGGTGTCGTCCACGACCTTGGCGGGACGGGGCAGCGTGACGACGACGACGTGAGTGCCTCGGGCGGCGATCCGGGCGAGCGCCGCGTCGCGCGACAACGGTTCGCGCTCGGCCACGCGGAACCAGGCCGGGGATGGGCGGGCGAGGTACTCTCCCGCCGCCAGGATCAGGAGCCCGAGGTTCCGTCGGGAGAGGGCGCTCGCCACGTTCCGGTGGGGATCGACCGGGTCCGCGAGGATCAGGGCGACCTCGGCGGGCAACCGGGGGGGTCGAGGGTTGGCGCTGCGAGCCGGACCGGAATGCGCCAGGAACGGGCCTCCCGGAGCAGGGCCCGGAGCGATCCGAAGTGCAGGACCAGGAGCTCGACGAGGTACCCCGACATGCCTTCGGTCCGCGCTTCGGAGCCGTAGACGCCGAGCGAGCGGAGGAATTGCTTCGCAAGTCTCACCTGCCCGACGAGCTCGGGGGTCTCCCGGGCCGAGAGGTACTCCTGGTGGAACGGGGTACGGTCGACCGGCGACAGGGGACGGGACGGGTCGGAGATGGCGTACCCCGGCACCGCGTCGACGGCGAACCCTTCGAAGCGGCCGCGCAGGTACGGGTGGTCGGCGTAACGGGTCTCGGGGTCGGAGAGGACCGCGTGCCCCAATGCGAGCCCTTCCTCGCGAAGGCGGTCGCGCGGCAGTTCGGGCGGGAAGAGCAGGAAGAGGTCGATGTCGAGCCGGTCGGTGAGGAACGTCAGCCGGGCGGCGCTCCCCGCGACGAGCGCCCGTACGAGCGGGCTTTGCCGGGCCCGCGCGGCTTCCCGCACCCGTTCGACGAGCTCGCGCCGGGCTCCCTCGACCCGCGCCACGGTCTCGGCCGAGGGGGCGATGCGGGCGGCGACCTCCGCTTCAATGCGGTCGGCCTCGGCGGCGGCGCGATCCCGCTCTCCGTCCGTCACGGTCGGGAGACCCGGAGCCGGAAGATGAACCTTCGGCTCGACGGGGGACCTTCGTTATCGCGTCTAGCTCCCTGACCGGCCGGAGTTGGTATGGCGCATCCCGCCACTCTGTTCACCCCGTTGCCGGACCGGAAGGTCCGGTGCACCGCGTGCGCGCGTTATTGCGTGATCCCGGATGGCTCCCACGGCTTCTGCTTCGTCCGCAAGAACGAAGGGGGCCGGCTCGTGTTGCTTTCCTACGGACTCGCCGCCGCGACCCAGGTAGACCCGATCGAAAAGAAGCCGCTCTCCCACTTTCACCCCGGCACCCGGGTCTTCTCGATCGGCACCGTAGGTTGCAACTGGCGGTGCCGGTACTGCCAGAACGCCGAGATCTCCCAGGAGCGGGAGATCATCGGTCGGCCGCTCTCCCCCGCCCAGGCGGTGGATGCTGCCCGGCGGTACCGCTGCTCGGGCGTGACGTTCACGTACAACGAGCCGACGATCTTCTTCGAGTACGCGCGGGACGTGATCCGCGCGGCCCGCCGCGAGGGGCTCTTCGGCAATTTCGTCACCAACGGCTACCTCACGCCGGAAGCGACCGCCGCGCTCGGGCCGGAATTGGACGCCATCAGCGTCGACTTCAAGGGCAGCGGCGAGGCCGGTTTCCTCCGCCGGTACGTCGACGCGAAGGGGCCGGAGCCGATCTTCGAGTCGATGGCCGACCTGTACCGCCGCGGCGTCCATGTCGAGGTAACGGATCTTATCGTTCCGGAGGTCGGGGAGTCGGTGGAGGCGACCCGGCGCCTTGCCCGACAAGTGCGCGACGACCTCGGCCCGGATACGCCGTTCCATCTGCTACGGTTCCATCCCGACTACCGAATGAGGGAGTTCCCCGAGACCCCGATCGCGACCCTCGAGCGGCTGCACGCCGTCGTACGCGAGGAGGGGCTGCGGTTCGTCTACCTCGGGAATGTATGGGGCCACCCGCTCGAGCACACCTACTGTCCGGAATGCGGTGCGGTGGCGGTGGAGCGGTTCGGCTTCACCATCCGTTCGTGGAACCTCGACTCCGAGAATTGCTGCCGGGGATGCGGCGCACGGATCCCGATCGTCGGGCGCCCCCCCGCCGACTACGTGCCGACGTTCGCCACACCGGTCTCGTAACGCGCCCGACCGGGACCCCCGGGGCAGATGCGCCGGTCCCGCGGCACGTGGGGGGCCGAGGAGCCCCGCGCCTCGGGACCCACGCGCGGGACTCCGGGGGTTTGGTCCGATCGTACTGCGCGGTCGGAATGCGAGACGCGGCGGGTTCTCTCACGGCGGGCGTTGGGCCAACCCCGTCCCCCCGGGGCTGGGCCCCGCCTCGAACTTAAGCGGCACCCACAGGGGATCCCGTTCGACCACCCGTTCGGAGCCGGCATCGATTTCGGCCGGTTCGGCGCATGGGCCGCGGACCCCAACCCATGGCTGGGCCGACCGGGGATGTCACGGGGGTCGGGCCGGAGGGCCCGGCACGCCCCGGCTGTTGGGGGTGGCGGTCACTTCGCGGTACGCCTTCCACAGGCTCGTGCCCCCGATGACCCCAACCACGAGGACCACGAGGACGGTGGCGTAGCCGACCTGGTTGAGGTTCGGAATCGAAGTGCCGGTGCTCAGGTAGTAGTTCTGGAGCCAGGGAAATGCCGCCACGATCGCGCCGACGACCATGAACGCCGCTCCCCCCAGGTAGAGGGTCCGAGCGGCGGTGCGACGTGCGAGCGTTTGGACCTGGTCCGCGCGAAGTTTCTTGATGCGGGCCAGCCGGGCGAAGAGGATGCCGGTGACGATCTGCATCACCATCGTGCCGAGCCCGAACATCGCTCCGGTCAGGGCGGCCCAACCGACGTTCGGCATCTGCGGGGCGAGCACGAAGATCAGGATCACCGCGAAGCCGCCGACCCCCCACCCGGCGACAAAGCCGTGAAAGAGGGCCATCCGGAGGGGCACCGCCCCCACCGCTGCCTCGGCCGGTGGGGGAGAACCCGCGGTGTACGTATGGTGTCGGTGTCCCCGGAAAAACCGGCCGAACAACCGCTCGAGCGCGTCGTCCAGCGGGAGATGGATGTCGGACCCGCGGAGCAGGTACCAGCCCGCCATGAGCATGACGAAGCCGACGGCGAGGTAGACGTAGCCGTCCAGGTTGTACCTGGCGTACACCGCGGCGAGGCCGAGAAAGCCGAGCGCCGCCAGGATGGCGCGTTGGACGGTGAATCCCGCAGAGAAGGTGAGGCCGGCGCGGGCGCCGCCCCGGCTGCTGTAGCTCCCGATCGAGTAGCTGAAGGTGATCGGCCAGGTATGCTCGTCCGGGGTCGCGCCGTGCAGGAGCCCGAGGATGAACCCGATCGCAAGGATGGTGGGGATCGAAAGGGCCGTGACCGCGGTCCCGTTGAACAGGGCGAAGATGGTGTCGAATATCGACATCGGTTCCCACTAGCGCGGCCGGCCCGCCGCCGCGCACTCCTCGATCGGCGCGCCGTGCGGGCAGCTCCCGGGATGCCCCTCGGCGACGCACAGCCGCTCGATCGTCCGGTGGGACAGCGCGAGATCGATCTCGCGCGCCGCGCGGCAGGTATCGTCCGGGGACAGTCCCAGCCGGCCGAACATCCCCTCGGCAATCCGATGATGGCGCTGATACTCGAGGAGCGTCGCCTGTCCCCGGGGGGTAATCCGGCTCTTCCCCCGGTGGCGGTGGACGAGCCGGAGCTTCTCGAGCTGGGTGAGATGGTCGAGGGCCGACGGCGGGCGCACCCCCAGCCGGCGGGCGACCGAGGTCAGGGACGCGCCCCGGCCGGGGGTCTCGCAGCGCCGCACCGCCCCCAAGGCATCGACCTGACGGCGGGTCAACCGCTGCAGGGTCTCCATGCCGGCTCGAGCGCCGTGCAGTAATTTAAGGGGATGCCTAATTTTCAGTGCCTGTCGAATTTATCAACTCCCCGCCTGGGCGGCGGTGGTTTGCGCCGACGAGACTTCCTTCCAGATCTCGGAGGCAAACCGGTGGACAGGGGTCGACCCGCACCTCGCGGCGACCGTCTACCAGATCGCGCCGAAGCGAGGACGGGACGCGGTGCTGGAGATGCTCGAGGGCTCCGGTGGGACCCTCGAGCACGACCCGGGGGACCCGTGGGACGCGATCACGAGAACGGATTATCCGCTCGATCCAGTCCGGGGGAACCGGTGGCCGCAGAAGGTGGAGGTGGGCCACTATCCGATCCCGAGGGTTCGGGAAGGGGGAGCAACCGACGTTCCACCGGGCAGCACGTCCGCCGGCGGAGTTCCTCCGATGGGCACCGGGCACTCGTGCGCGCCTTCCAAAGGGGTGCGGCGGACGGAGCGGCATCCGCAGGCGTCGGTGGTCGTTCGCGCGCGTCGGGAGGCTCGGGCAGCGCGGCCGATGGGTCGATCTTTGGGACGGGAGTGGAGGGACGTGGTGGCGATGCGGATCGCCGACGAACTGGGTCAACGCCCGGAAATGCTGTTCACGTTCGGGCGGGAGCCCGGGACCTCATGGAACTCCCACGGGGCGGAGCGGGAGGTGAGGGTCGCGTAGGTGCATCGCAAGATCTGGGGAGGTCGACGGACCCCCCCGGGGCGCGTGGGTGCCCGAGGGGCTCGTGACGGTGGGACGGAAGTGCGCGAAGCAGGAGCGCCCCTTCTGTAGGGTAGTCGTCGACAAGCTCGGAGCGCTGCCGGAAACCGCTACGGGTCCAGCGTCAGCCCGGCCAGCGAGTGGAGCCCTTACCATCTTCCGGTCCGATACGGGAAGTCCGAAAAGGTTCAGGCATCGGTCCAGCGGGGCGGACGTTTCTCTCGGAACGCCGCCCGGGCTTCACGGTTGTCGGGGCTGTCTCGAAGAGGGTTGGCCAGCTCCTGCTCGAGCCGCAGGCCCTCGGTGAGCGGCAGGGCGAGACCTCGGTGGACTGCCATGAGGGCCGCCCGGACCGCTCGGGGGGGGAGCGCGACGATTGACTGGGCCATGGTCAGGGCTTCCTCGCGCAAGCGGGATGGGGGGTAGACCCGGTTGACCAGTCCGATGGCTTCTGCCCGTGCGGAGTCGATCGGCTTCCCGGTAAGGATCATTTCGAGCGCCACCGCGGGGGGCACGGCCCGCGGGAGTCGCTGAGTCCCACCCTGTCCAGGAATGATCGCCCATCGGACCTCCGGCAAGCCGAAGGTTGCGTTCGAGCTGGCCAGGCGGATGTCGCAGGCCAGGGCCAATTCCAGTCCCCCACCCAGACAGACACCATTCACGGCGGCGATCACCGGCTTTCCAACCTCGAGATTGCGAGTGAGCCCACCGATCCCCGGCAAACGATTCCAGACCTCCACTCGCTGTTCCGCCGGGACGCTCTGATAGAATTCTCCCATCCGTTTGAGGTCGACTCCAGCGCAGAACGCCTTGTTCCCTGCTCCCGTGAGCACCGCCACTCGGAGATTCGCGTCATCCCGATAGCGCTCCCACGCCTGTACGAGCGCGGCGTGGGACTCCGGATCGATGGCGTTCAGCGCCGCTGGACGGTCCAGGGTCACCCAGGCGACATGGTCATCAACTTCGAAGTGCACGGACATCGACTCGGCATCCCGCGTGGCTTCATTGGCTTGGCGGCGGGGAACTCCGGTGCGGGGACCCCTAACCGGTACGGGATAACTCGCATCACCCGCGACCCGCATCCCTCGCCTGGACGGGATGGAATGGCGAGAGCGCGCTCGAAGCAGGTCGTCTCCCCTACCGAACGGGACGTGCTCGCGCCGATTGCCTCGGAGGCGATCGATTTCCGGGACCTGATCTACAAGAAGCACGAAGGCGTTGCGGAGATCACCATCAATCGACCCCAGGTGTACAATGCCTACGCCACGAGTACGCTGCGGGAACTTTCCCGCGCGGTCGAAGACGCCTCCTTCGACGATGCGGTGGGCGTGATCGTTCTCACGGGGGCGGGAACCCGCGCGTTCTGTACGGGGGGCGACGTCAGCGAGTACGCCGACCGGTACACCCAGCGCCCCCGAGATTATTGGAAGTACATGGGCCTGTTCCAGGGCGCGGTCGAAGCGCTCTTGCGGTGCGGCAAGCCGACCATTGCCCGTCTGAACGGCATGACGGTGGGCGGGGGAAACGAACTCCACCTGGCGTGCGACCTGTCGGTCGCCGCGTCCCATGCCTATCTCGGGCAAGTGGGCGTGGGCGTCGGCTCCGTGGCATGCGGCGGCGCCACGCAGTGGCTCCCTCTCGTTGTCGGGGATCGTCGGGCGCGCAGCATGCTGTTCCTTAACGAGCGCATACCTGCCCGCAAGGCGCTGGACTGGGGCCTTGTCAACCTAGTCGCCCCTACCGTCCGACATGGCCCGGACCTCCTCGATCATCCTTCCGCGGAAGAGGTCAACCTCGCGCAGAAGGGATTGAAGGGCTACGAGATCGATCTGACACCCCTGGACTCCGCGGTCGCCGAACTCAGCCAGCGCCTCCTCGGAATGTTCCCCGAGTGCCTACGGTACACCAAGCAACAGGTGAACTTCTGGAAGGAGCTCTCTTGGCACAGTACCATCGGACACGGCCGCGAGTGGCTTTCCCTCCACTTCACCAATCGGGAAACCCACGAGGGGATGAAGGCCTTCGTGGACAAGCGGCGTCCCGACGTGGCGGGTCTCCGACGCCGCCTCGCAGAGGGAAAGGGCGGCGAGTATCTCTTCGGTCGTCCGCAGCGCAACTGCCCGAGTTGCGGGGCCCGAGGGCTCCCGGACGACTTCGACTTCTGCGGACGTTGCGGAGCCCCCCTCCCGTCCCTATCCGCTCTCGGGGGCTGAGCCGGTGTCGGAAGCCGTGTCCACGCTCGCCAACCCAGGCGAGGTTCCGTCCGCCTTCCTGCGCGACGCCCGCGGCCTTCAGCGCAAGCTCGTGGAGGAATACTACAGCGGCCTCGCGCCGAGCGAGAAACCGCATCGGCCGGTGGCCTACATGCTGGTCGGAGGGAACCTCGCCGAAATCGTCCGTGCGTTCGGGTACGATGTCGTCTTCCCGGAGATCGTGGCGCTCAACTGCGCGATCAAACACCAGTCGCTCGACAACATCCTGCACGCCGAGTCGATGGGGTACGGGCTCGATGTTTGCGGCTATGTGAAGAACGACCTCGGCCTCCAGGACCTCGGCGGGAAGACCTCGTTCGGCCAGATCCCGCGCCCGGATCTTCTCGTGTGCAGCTTCTCCGGCTGCTACATTTACGTGAAGTGGTGGGAGGCCCTCGCCGAGTCGTACGGCGCCCCGCTGTTCATGTTCGACGTGCCGTACATGCGGGAGGAGGCTCCCCGCAAGGAGGACGTCGACTACCTGGTGAGCCAACTCTGGGAACTGGTCCATCTTCTCGAGAAACGTACCGGTCGTGCGTTCGACATGGACGAGCTCAAGCGGATTCTGGCCGAGTCTCGCCGGGCGGAAGACGGATGGGTCGAGTTCCTCCGGGCCGGTCGGTTGCGGCCCTCGCCCATCGAGGCCTACTTCGAGTCGATTTTCTACATGTTCCCGATCAACGTGCTCCGGGGAACTCGGGAAGCCGCCGACTTCTACGGCGTGGTGAACGAGGAGGTACGAGCCCGAGTGAGGGAGGGAAATCTTCCCTTGCCCGAGGAAAAGTATCGCGTCCTCGTAGAGGGAGTTCCGCCCTACACCAACTACCGGACCTTCTGGGATTTCTTCCGGAAGTGGGGAGCGGTCTCCGTCGTGGCCACCTACCCGAAGGTCGGCGGGCTCTTTGACCGCGGATTCCGGCACGACCCCGCGCGGCCGTTCGAAAGCATCGCAGAGTACAGCCTCGGCGCCTATGTGAACCAGTCCTGGCCGTTGCGTCGGCAGATCATTGCCGACTACGTGAAAGAGTACCAGGTCGACGCGGCCATCATCCACGGCATCAAGTCGTGTCGTTCGTTTACGGCGGGCCAAGGAGACCTGCGAGACTGGCTGATCCACGAGCAAGGGTTGCCGACGCTGTACATCGAATCCGACCATCAGGATCCCCGGTACTTCTCGCCCGCCCAGATCAAGAACCGGATGGACGCGTTTTTCGAGTCCCTCGAACAGCGACGAGCGGTCGCGGCCACCGCGAGAGCAGCCTCCGCATGAGCGGCATCGTGGCGGGAGTGGACATCGGCTCGACCACGGCGAAGTGCGTCGTCCTGGGCGACGATTCTCGGATCCTCGGCAAGTCCCTGGGAGCGGTCGGTATCGACATTGTGAAGGACGCGGAGCGTGCCCTCGAGGCGGCGCTCGCCGATGCCCACCTCTCCCGGTCCGAGGTATCGTTCGTCACCGGCACGGGGTACGGCCGGTACAAAGTGTACTTCGGCCAGCTCGTGGTCACGGAGATTTCGTGCCACGCACGGGGGGCGAACTTCCTCTTTCCCGGAACTCGGCTGGTGGTCGACATCGGGGGCCAGGATACGAAGGCGATCCGAACTAACGAACGGGGCGAGGTCGTCGACTTCGCCATGAACGACAAGTGCGCCGCCGGAACCGGGCGATTCCTGGACGTATGCGCCAACGCGCTGGGGTACGATGTGAGCGAGATTGGGCCGCTCTCCCTCCAGGCCCGGCGGGCGGTCAAGGTGACGAGCACTTGCACGGTGTTCGCGGAATCGGAGGTCACGTCGTACGTCTCGCGGGGCAAGGATCCGAAGGACATCCTCGCGGGACTGCACGCCAGCATCGCGATGCGGACGCTCTCCTTGATGCAACGAGTCGGGGTGGAGCCCGAAATCACGTTCACCGGGGGCGTCTCCCAGAACCAGGGGATGGTCCGGGCCCTCCATCAGCGACTCGGGGCCCCCGTCAACGTGAGCCCGCTCTCCCAATACCTGGGGGCACTCGGGGCGGCACTCCACGGCCGCGAACGGCTCTCGGCAGGTGCCTCGTGATCACGGGCGGCCTCGACCTCGGTGCCGGAACCGTCAAGGGGGTGCTGCTCGAGGACGGTCGGCGAATCCTCGCGACCGCATCGCTTCCGGCGCGGGGGAGCCCGGTCCAAGCATCTCGCCGGGTGGTGGAGGAGTTGGGGGAGGCGGCGAACATCGCTCCCGCCGAGGTCGACTACCTTTGCACCACGGGATTCGGTCGGTACACGATCCCCGAACGGAACCTGCAGGTCAGCGACTTCACCTCCTCCGCCCGCGGCGCGGTTTTCCTCTTTCCCAAGACCCGGTTGGTCGTCGATGTCGGTACGCAAGCCTCTCGGACGATGTCGATCTCCGAGACCGGGAAGGTCCTCAAGTTCAAGATGAACGAAAAGTGCGCCGCGGGGGCGGGCCGCTTCGTCGAGCGGTGCTCGAAGTACCTTCAGGTGCCGCTGGAAGAGATGGGTCCCAGGGCCCTGGCGTCGCAGCACCCGAAGCTCATCTCGAGCGTCTGCGCGGTGCTCGCGGAGACCGAGATCATCAACAACGTCGCGGAGGGCGTACCGCTGCCGGACATCTTGATGGGCGTCTTTCTCTCCCTTTCCCAGCGCGCGTACTCCCTCATGCGGTACGTGGGGATCCAGCCGGAGGTGACGCTCGTCGGCGGCCTGGTCCGCGACGTCGGGATGGTGAAAGCGCTCCACGACACCGTCGGCATGGAGATCAACGTCGCGCCCGATGCGTACTATGCCGCGGCCCTTGGCAGTGCGATCCTGGGCCACTCGCGCCTCCTGAAGCTTGCCCAAGCTCCGACAGCCACGGGAGGCTAGGCGTGCCCGAACTCCTGCACATCCGGCCGGAGCCAGCAGAGTTGCCGGCCGTCGAGACCGTTCCCGGAGTCGAACTCTCGCCGGACTTCCGCGAGTTCACGCGCGCAGAATCCGTGGAGCAAATAGTGCGCCTCGCTCAAGAGGTTCTCGCCGATCCCACCTATCCCACCGTCCGGGCGTGGCGGAAATCCGGCGGGAAGGCCGTCGGGTGCTTCCCCGTCTATACACCTCAGGAGCTCGTCCATTCCTTCGCCATGCTGCCGGTCGCCATGCAGGGGGGCGGGGAGAACCTCGAGATCAGCCGCGCCGACGCATCGCTGGGTTCGTTCCTCTGCTCGATCTCGAAATCCACGCTTGAAATGGCCCTCACGGGTCTCCTCGACCCCTTCGATGCATTCGTCTTTCCCTACATTTGTGACGTGAGTCGCAACCTCGAGGGGATCTTTTCCCGGATCCTGCCGCAGCGACCCTCCCACATGCTCCACCTACCACAGAATTTCTCGTCCCCAGCCACGATTCCGTTCCTGGTGGCGGAGTACCGCCGGCTGATCGAGAAGCTCGAACGTGTGGCCGGTCGCCCCTTCTCCCAAGAGGACTTGCGGGCTTCACTCGAGCTCTTCAACGAACAACGGGCCCTCGTCGATGCGCTTGCGACCTTGAAGCGGGACGCGCCGTGGAAGGTGAGCTTGGTGGAGTATTATCTTCTGCTCCGGCTCGGGGGCCTCCTCCCCCGGGAGGTCCATATCCCGCTGCTCCGGCGCGCACTAGCCGAGCTCGAAGCCAGGGAACGGAAGAACAAGGACGCGATCCGGGTGATCGTCATCGGACCGTTCTGCGAGCAGCCGACCCTCGAGCTCCTGCAGCTCATCGAAGACGTCGGTTGCTACGTGGTCGGGGACGAGCTCCAGATGCTGCACCGCTGGTGCCCGCGCATCGAACCGGGAGCCGATCCTCTCGAGAGCCTCGCCACGTCGTACGTCCGGACGCCCGTCGATATCGGGGTCCGGAGCACCCCGACCACCAAGGCGGCCGCCATCCTCGCACGCGTCGATGCGGCGAAGGCGCAGGGGGTGCTCTTCCTCACCGCCAAGTTCTGCGAGCCCGCGCTCGAGGACGTGGTGCTCTACCGGAGGGCCCTCGAA
>JAJZDF010000003.1 GCA_021828715.1 Thermoplasmata archaeon | reverse complement strand
GGGTCGGGATCCGACCGGGAGGCCCGATGCGGTTGTCGGGATTCGAACCCGAGTAGGTAGCTTGGGAAGCTACCGTCCTAACCACTAGACCACAACCGCGCGACCCACCCGGAGGGGGCCCGGTTCTTACCGTTTGTGCGCCGCGGCCTACAGCAGGAGACCGACCGACTCGCCGGGGATCGACGGGGCGGTAGAGAGGAGGTCGGCGTTGCTCACGAGACGCTCGGCCGCGGTGCTCGTGAAGCCGGACTGCCGCAGCAGCCGACGGGCGCGCGGCAGGTCGTTCGCCGAGAACGCGACCAGCGGCAGGTTCCCGTCCCGCACGACGAGGAGCGCCACGCTCTGGATGTTGATCTTCGCCCGGGCGAGCGCCTCCAGGACCCGGAGGAAGCTGCCGGCCCGGTCCTCCAGCCGGACGGCGATCATCTCGCGGACCTCGGCCTCGTAGCCCCCGGCCGACAGCAGCGAGAGGGCCCGGTCCGGGTCGTTGACGACAAGCCGTACCCGGCCGCGTCCCGCCGCGGAGTCGACGCTGATCGCGGCGAGGTTGATCCGTTCCCGGGCGAGGAGCCGCGCGACCCCGGCGAGGGCGCCGGGGCGATTCGGGAGGGTGAGCAAGAGCTCGCGGAGGGCCATCGGACGCAGCGAGCCGCGCCGGGCTAAAGGCTCGACGCCCGGGGTGCCTCGCGGGACCGACGGCAGTGAGGGTTTTTATACCCGAATCGGGCCTAATTCCGCTGCTGTCGGGCCGGTGCGCCCGCGGCCGGTCTGTCGGAATGGGGGGAACGCCGCATCGGAGAGGGCGCGGGAGCCGTCGCCGGGCGTGGCGGGGGCGCCGCAACGAACGCGGGGTCGTCGCGGTCATCGGGACCCTCCTCGCCCTGCTCGTCTTCTTCACGCTCTTCGGCGTCTTCCTCACCCAGTACCTGCCGCTCTGGATGACCCAGAACGAGGCGGCGTTCACCGCGCAGGCGGACTTTTCCTTCGCCTCGTTCAAATCCGCGATCGACAGCCAGTACGAGTTCGGCGGCCCCCAGACCGTAAGCGTGCCCTTCCCCCTCTCCTCGGGCAGCGTGCCGCTCCTGGCCCAGCCGACCGAAGCGACGCTCGAATACCTGCCGTCCGGGTGCGCCCGGGGGTTCGTCCTCTCGGGCCCGACCCGCGGGCAGCCCGTGAACCCCGCCGCCTGCATCTTCGCGAACGTATCGGTGAGCCACGGTCCGGGAGGCTCCGGCGCCTTCAGCGAGAGGATCTCCAGCGGCGTGCTCGAGGAGGTCCTCCCCAACCGGTACTACACCCCGGAGACGTTCTACCTCGAGGACGACGCCGTCGTCCAGTCCCAGCCGGGCGGCTACCAGGTGATGGCGGTGAATCCCCCGCTCAACCTCTCCCGGGCCGCCACCGGCAACACCACCGTGACGACCTCGCTCCTCCAGCTCTACGGCAACGCGTCGGCGATCGTCGGCCAGGGGACCCAGCCGATCTACAGCCACTTCCGCTACAGCCAGCTCGTCGCCTCCAACGGGGTCCACGTGACGGCGAACCAGTCGTACCTCCCGTTCGTCTTCTCCTTTGAGATCGGCACCGAGTTCCCTTGCGCCTGGTCCTCGTTCCTCCAGCAGATGATCTCGTCGAGCGGGATCGGGGGACAGAATGCGACCCTCGCCTACACCCCGTCCACGTTCACGCCGACCCCCGCGAACTGCGCCACTCCGGGCGGAGCGACGACGATCATCACCCTCACCGTCTCGAACGTGAACTACGTGCAGTACTACTTCGCCGGCGTCCAGGTGAGCACCGGCATCGGGGGCACGTAGGACCTTGCCCGCCTCGGGTGGCTCCTCGTTCCGGGTGAAGATCCCCCGGGCCGCGACCGCCGGGACCCCCACCCCCCTCGATCTCGGGGGAGGGAGCGGGTCGGCCCGGCCGGCGACCGATGTCCCCGGGACGTTCATCACCGCCCTCCCGCCGCTCGCCGAACCGTCGATGCGGGAGCTCGAGGTGCGGGCGGTGAACCCGCCCTACTCCTACTCCCGGATCTCCTACAACGACCGGACGAAGGAGTACCTCTACGAGGTCATCGAGCCCCAGCTCTCGGCCCACGAGAAGGGGCTCGTCGTCCACCTCCGGGCGACGCTCACCCAGATCCTCGGCAGCGAGACCGCCGAGCTCTCCACGGCCGACAAGCGCGCCTACCTCCGAGGGGAGGCCGAGTCGTACTTCCGCACCCGGGACATCCCGCTGTCGCCCTTGTCGACGGAGCGGGTGATCTACTTCCTCCTCCGGGACTTCGTCGGCTACGGGCCGGTCGACTCCCTGATCCTCGACCCCGAGGTCGAGGACATCTCGTGCGACGGCGTCGACGTGCCGCTGTTCATCTTCCACGGCAAGTACGAGTCGATGAAGACGAACGTCGTTTTCGCGGACGAAGACGCGTTGAACTCGTTCATCGTCATGCTTGGCCAGCGGTGCGGGAAGTCCGTCAGCGTCTCCTCGCCGATCCTCGACGGGACGACCCCCGAGGGGCACCGGGTCCAGGCCACGTACGCCCGGGAGATCACGACCCGCGGCGCGAGCTTCACCATCCGCCGCTTCAAGGAGCGGCCGTTCACCCCCGTCGACCTGGTCCTGATGGGGAGCTCGAACGAGGAGATGGTCGCCTACTTCTGGCTCGCCGCCGAGCAGGGCGAGTCGGTCATCATCTGCGGCGGCCCCGCGGCGGGCAAGACCAGCACCCTCAACGCGATCGCCCTCTTCATCCCTCCGACCTCCAAGATCGTCTCGATCGAGGACACGCGGGAGGTGAACCTCCCGCACGAGAACTGGATCCCCGGTGCGACCCGGTCCGGGACCGGGGACCGCGGGCCCGACGGAAAGACCGCCGGGGAGGTCGACATGTTCGACCTGGTCCGGGCGGCGCTCCGGCAGCGCCCGAACTACATCATCGTGGGGGAGGTCCGCGGCAAGGAGACGTACACGATGTTCCAGGCGATGGCGACCGGCCACACGACCTACTCGACGATGCACGCGGACAGCGTGAAGTCGATGGTCAACCGCCTCGAGAACCCGCCGATCAACACCCCGCGGATCCTCCTCTCCGCGCTCAACAACGTCATCATCCAGATCCAGGCGCGGACGGAGAAGGGGGTGGTCCGGCGGCTGAAGCAGGTGCTCGAGATCGTCGGCTTCGAGCCCGAGACGAACGAGCTCATCACGAACACCGTCTACGAGTGGGATCCGGGGGCGGACACGTTCGTCTTCAAGGGGCACTCGTTCCTTCTCGACAAGATCACCGAGCTCCGGAACTTCACGGCCGACGAGATGGACCAGGAGTTCCAGCGGCGGGTCGACGTGATCCGCTTCCTCGTCCAGCACCGCATCACCGACTACCGGCAGCTCTGGCGGATCGTCGCGCAGTACTACAAGGACCCGGACGAGGTCATGGCCCGGATCCGGGCGACCCCCGCACCGACCCCGGCCCCGCCGGCCCCGGAGGGGTAAGGCGGTGCCCGCGACCCCGTGGGTCGGTGCCGCCGGCCCGGCACCCCTTCCGTCCGTCGCCGAGGCCGCGCGGCCGATCCGGCTGAAGCGGGGCGCCCAGCCGACCCATTCGACGCTCAGCGGGTTCCAGCGGTGGTGCTGGCGGACGTTCCGCCGCCGCGTCGAGGCGCAACCCCCCGACCCCTTGCTGGAGGAGAACCTGCTGAAGGCCCACCTGCGGATGCGGGCCGACGAATACATGGCGGTCGTCTACGGAACGACCGTCCTCGCCGGGCTCGGGCTGGCCGCCGCGGGTGCGGGCGTCGCGTTCTTCCTGATCGACCTCGTGGGGCTCTCGCTGTACCTCGGGATCGGGATCGGGGTCGCGCTCCCCGTGGCCGGGACCCTCGGGGTCCTCTTCGGGATGCCGGGGAGCCCGGCCTCCGCCGCCAAGGCGCGGGGCCGCAAGATCGACCGGAAGATCTCCCCCGCGATGAGCTTCGTCAGTGCGATGGCGTCGGCCGACGTGAACGTCGACCAGATCTTCAAGGAGCTCGCGCGGCAGAAGATCTACGGCGAGGTTGCGGCGGAGGCGGCGTGGATCACCCGCGACACGGAGCTCCTCGGGGTCGACATCCTGACGGCGATCCGGACCGCGGCCCAGCGGAGCCCGTCGAAGCGGTTCCAGGACTTCCTCCAGGGGGTCGTGACGACCGCGACGAGCGGCGGCCAGCTGAAGCCGTACTTCCTCTTGAAGGCCCAGCAGTACGAGCAGGAGAACAAGCTCGAGATGCTCTCCCGGGTCGAGACGCTCGGGCTGATGGCGGAGACGTTCGTCACCGTCGTCGTCGCGTTCCCGCTCTTCCTCGTGATCATCATCGCGATCTTCGCCGTCATCGGCGGCGGCGGGACGTTCATGATCGACATCCTCTGGGCGATCGTCGCCCTCATGATCCCGCTCGCCCAGGGCGGGTTCATCTTCTTCATGTACACGCTGACCCAGGACATGGTGTAAGATGTCGACCGCGAACGCCCCGGCGTCCGTCCGCAAGGTGAAGGCCCTCGCGGCCTCCCCGGGCCAGACGAAAGGGGGGCCGACCTCGGACCAGATCGCCCTCTTCGCCGGCGTCGGCCTCGGGATCGTCTGCTGGATCCTCGCGGCGCTCACCTGGGTCGGCGACATTAATTTCGTCTCCCGGCCCGGCGTCGCGCCGGGGTTCGACGCGGCGATCGACTGGATCGTCTTCGGGTTCCTCGCGGCGATGGCGCCGTACGGGTTCCTGCGGAGCCGCCAGCTCGGCCGGATCGAGAAGATCGAGGACCGGCTGCCGGATTTCCTCCGGGACGTCGCCGAGGCCGGCCGTTTTGGGATGACGCTCCCGGACGCGATCGTCGTCGCGAGCCGGGGCCGCTACGGGCTCCTGACCGAGGAGATCAAGAAGATGGCCTCCCAGCTCGAGTGGGGGGTGCCCGTCGCGACCGCCCTCCGGCTCTTCGAGGAGCGGGTCCCGACCCCGCTCGTCCAGCGGGTCGTCTCGATCGTCACCCGGGCGAACGAGGCCGGCGGGAACGTCGCCGACGTGCTCACGATGGTCGCCCACGATACCCGGGAGGCCCAGCTGCAGGTGAAGGGCCGGGAGATCCAGATGCTCACCTACCTCACGGTCATCTACATCTCGTTCGGGGTCTTCCTCGTCACGATCTACATCATGGCCGCGATCTTCCTGCCCGACATGATCACGGCGGGCTCCGGGGTCGCGAACTCCTCGCTCGGATCGGCCGGCGGGGTGTCGCTCGCCTTCACCCTCGTCCCGGAGCTGTTCCTGGCGTTCTTCGTCGCGGTCATCGCCCACGCCGTCGGTGACGGGATCATGGCCGGGATCCTGCACAAGGGCCAGATCGCCTACGGCCTCCAGCACGCGACGATCATGCTCATCATGGGCTACCTCACCATGCGCTTCTTCGTCCCGATCCTTGCGGTGCCCGGGGGCTGAGCATGGCGGGCGAGGTCGAACCGTCCACCGACGCCGCCGCGCGTCCCGTCCGCCGCTCCCCGGGAGGCTTCTCGCCGCTCCTGCGCGCGGGGGCGGCGCTCCGGAAGGGGTCGAAGGAGCCGCACGGGGTCCGGCTCGCCCGTCTCGGGGTATCGGGACAGGGCGCGGACGCGGAGGTGACCCCGGTCCCTCCGATCACCGACCCGGCGCAGAAGGAGATCGATCTCGCCGTCATCCGGCCGGGGTTCTCGTACGTCCGCGTCTCCTACCACAACGCCCGCAACGAGTACCTGTACGAGGTGATCGAGCCGCGCCTCACGCCCCTCGAGAAGGAGCTCACGGACCGGGTCCACGCGATCCTCATCGACGAGTTCGAGCCGCTGCCCGAGTTCGACCCCCAGACGAAGCGGACCGAGCTCCGCCGCATGGTCGACGGGAAGCTCCAGGAGTGGGACCTCTCGCCGGGCCCGACGACGAAGGGCCGGATGCTCTACTACCTCGAGCGGGACTTCATCGGCTACGGGATCGTCGACGTGCCGATGACCGACAGCGAGGTCGAGGACATCTCCTGCGACGGCGTCGGCATCCCGCTCTACATCTACCACCGGAAGTTCGGTTCGATCCGCTCGAACCTCAAGTTCGAGAGCGCGAAGCTGGTCGACGACTACGTCATCTGGCTCGCCCAGCGGTCGGGCAAGCACATCTCGGTCGCGAGCCCGATCCTCGACGCGACCGTGCCGGACGGCTCCCGTCTCCAGGCGACCCTCGGGACCCACGTGACGAAGCACGGAAGCTCGTTCACGATCCGGCGGTTCCGGGACAACCCGTTCACGCCGGTCGACCTGCTCAAGTTCCGGACGATGAGCCCGGAGATGATGGCCTACCTCTGGATCGCGATCGAGAACGGCCAATCGATGATGGTCTGCGGCGGGACGGCGAGCGGGAAGACGACGACGCTCAACGCGACCCTCCTGTTCATCCCGCCGCAGATGAAGATCGTCTCGATCGAAGACACCCGGGAGCTCAACCTCCCCCACGAGAACTGGGTCCCGTCGCTCACCCGCGCGGGCTTCGGGGCGAAGAACGTGGTGAGCGGGAAGGCGCCCGGGGAGATCGACATGTTCGACCTCCTCGCCGCGGCCCTGCGGCAGCGCCCGCAGTACCTCATGGTCGGCGAGGTCCGCGGCGCGGAGGCGTTCATCGTCTTCCAGGCGATGGCGACCGGGAAGACGTGCTACACGACGTTCCACGCGGAAAGCGTGAGCGCGATGGTCCACCGGATGGAGAACCCGCCGATCTCGCTCCCGCGCTCGCTCGTGAGCGCCCTCAACCTGGTCCTCCTCCAGCGGCAGGTGAAGGTCGGGACGAAGATGACCCGCCGCGTCCAGTCGCTCACCGAGATCGTCGGCCTCGACCCCGAGACGAACGAGCTCATCACGAACTCCGTCTACTCGTGGAACCCGGCCGACGACACGTTCCTCTACTCGGGCCATTCGTACGTCTACGAGCGGGTCGCGCTCCAGAAGAACTGGGCGATGAAGGAGATGGAGCGGGAGGTCCACCGCCGCGCGGAGATGCTCGAGTACCTCCAGGCCCGGGAGGCCCAAGCGACCCGGCAGCACCCGTTCACGCACCGGGACGTGGGCCAGCTCGTCGCCTTCTACTACAAGGAACCGGAGAAGGCGCTCAAGGAGGCCCGGGAGGAGCTGGCGAGGATGAGGATCGCCTCCCCGGCCGCCCGGTAGCCCTATCCGCCCGCCCGTTTTCCCGGCCCCGATGGCGCCCGGCCGGCCGTTCGCCCACCTCACGGTCGGCCCCGCCGCGACCCCGGTGGACCTGTGGTGCGAGGACGCGGTCGCCGGGATGGCCCGCCGGCTCGCCCCGGGAAGCGTCGACGTCGTCGTCACGAGCCCTCCGTACAACCGCAACGTCCCGTACGGCGCCTACGCCGACGACCGCCCCCGCGACGACTACCTCGGATGGACCCGGACGGTCGGCGCCGCGGTCGCCCGGGTCCTCGCGCCCCGCGGGTCGTTCTTCCTGAACGTCGGGGGCGCGCCGTCGGACCCGTGGCTCCCGTACGACGTCGCGCGCGAGGCCGGACGCCCGTTCCGCCTCCAGAACGTGATCCACTGGGTGAAGTCGATCGCGATCGGCCGGGCGGCGGCCGGCCGCGCCGCGGCGCTCGACCGGGACCTGGCGGTCGGCCACTACCGGCCGCTCGTCTCCGACCGGTACGTCCACGGGGCGCTCGAGTACGTCTTCCACTTCACCCACCGCGGGGACGTCCCGCTCGACCGGCTCGCGATCGGCGTGCCGTACCAGGACCCGACGAACGTCGCCCGGTGGGCCGGTGCCCGGGGCGGGCTTCGCTGCCGGGGCAACACGTGGTTCCTGCCGTACCCCACGATCCGCTTCGCCCGCCGCGACCGGCCGCATCCGGCGTCGTTCCCGCCCGAGCTCCCCGAGTGGTGCCTCCGCCTCCACGGGGTCGGCCGGCTCCGCCGGGCGCTCGACCCGTTCGTCGGCATCGGCGCCTCCGCCGTCGCCGCGGCGCGCCTCGGGGTGCCGTTCGTCGGCTTCGACGTCGACCCGGCGTACCTCGCGACGAGCGTCGAGCGGCTCACGAAGGAGTTCGGCCCCGACCGAACGGGGCCGGGGACCGTCGTCGAAGACGGAGGAGGGACGGCTACCGCGCCTCGTCGTCGGGCGGCGGCATCGCCGCGGGCTCGGACGGCGCGCTCCACGACTTGATCGGCCGGCGGTTGACGCCCGCGGCGGAGGCGAGGGCGTTCCGGGTCCCCTCCCGGGTCCGCTTGCCGGCCGCGACGAACGCCTCCCGCGTCGCCCCGCCGGCCCGCGACATCCCGTCCGCGATGCGGCCGGGCAGGCGGCTCATCTCGTAGTCGATCGACCGGCTCAGGCTGCTGAAGGTGTCCGAGATCTCCCGGCTCAGGTCGTGCGCGTCCTGCCGGGTCGCGCGGCCGAACCGCTCGATCTTGTCGTCGAGGTCGTTGAACTCGGAGGCAAAGTCCCGCCCGAGCCCGCGGGCGGCCTGGCGCATCTGCGCCATGTGCTCGCGGAACCGGGCCTCTTCCTGGTAATCGCCCATAGGGGTCCCCACCGACGGAAAACCGGGCGCACGGAAGATAAAGGTTCGGCGGCAGTGGCAACGTCCGTCAGCCGCCCATGCGGCGGTCGGCCCTCCGCCGGCGCCCCCGGGCGCCGGGCGCCCCGTCCGGGGCGCTCGGGGGGGCCGTCGGCCCCGTCGCGGCGCCCGGAGGGGCGACCCACCGCCGCTCGGTCTCGATGCCGTGGGCCCAGCGGACGAGGAGTTCGACCCCGAGGTGGCCCGGGTCGGTGACGACGAGGTCGCCGCCCATCGTCCGGGCGATCTGCCGCGCCGCGGGCTCGTACTCGGGGTTCGGCGACTTCAGCAGGATCATCGTGCTCCGGAGGGGCCGTACGGTCCCGAGCTCGGTCGCCCGGAGGAGCGCCGCCTCCATCGCGCGGTCGAGCTGGCCGGCGTAGACGCGGCCGTCCTCCCCCGTGTACGCCTCGGGAAGCCCGTCAGAGATGACGTAGAGCTCGCGCCGGTTCGCCCGGGAGCTGCGGAGGAGCAGATGGGCGGCCCGCAGCGCCTCCGCCAGGTTGGTGAACGAGCCGGCGGGGCACTCCCAGAGGGAGACCAGGTCGAGGACCGCGACCTCGTTGTCGAAGGCGAGGAGGTCGATCGTGGCGTCCGGGTGGCGGCGGCGGATCGCGACGTAGAGGGCGAGCAACGCCTTCTTGGCGGCGTCGAGCTTCCCGGCCTCGGCCATGCTGCCCGAGCGGTCGAAAGCGAGGACGACGTGGACCCGCTCGCTCGTCACTTCCCGGTAGACGTAGCTCACCGACTCGTCGATATGCTTCAGCCCGGCGAGCCGCGCCGCGATCAGCGACCCCGGGACGTCCAGGTGGGCGACCTCCTCCGCGCGCCGGAGCCGCGCCTTTTCGTAGACCCCCGTCGCCCCCTCCCCTTTCAGCGACAGGCGGACGTCGGTGGGGAGGCGCCGCGACTCCTCCTCGAGAAGCAGGCGGGCGAACCGCTGGACGAGGCCGAAGGTAACGACGAGCGAGTTCCCCTGCTCGACGACGAAGCCGCGCTCCTTGAGCTCCCGCTCGAGGCGGCGCGCCTCCCCCTCCCGGACGCGCTGCTCGGTCTCCGACGCGGCCCGCCGGGCCGCCTCCGCCCGCTCCTCCTCGAGGCGCCGCCGCTGGGCGTCGGCCGCCTTCCGCTTCTCCTCGGCCTCCTTCTCGAGCGTCCGCTCCCGGGCGCGCAGCGATCCCTCCACCCGCTCGGTGAGCTCGCGCTGCTGGGGGGCGCTCAAGGCGGCGAGCGCCTCTCCGATGTCGGAGGGTCCGAGCGCCCGGCCGAGCGCGGCCGGCCGGGCGAACGTCACCGTGCGGCCGGGCCGCGGGGCCCGCTTCGCGGCCCGTCCTCCGCCGAACCGCCGTCGGAACCAGGCGGCCAACCGGGCGAACAGCGCCTTCAGCCGGGCCGCGAACCCCGGGGGCGGCGGAGGGCGGTTCCAGGAGGCGTCCGGGAGCAGGAGCGCCTGGGAGACGTCGGCGAGGAGGTCGGAGGGAGGGGGCCGGGACCAGTCCGCCGCCCGGGCCCGCGCCAGCCGCGCCTCGAGCTCGGCGAGCCGGGCCCGGACCTCCTCGTCCGAGCGGGCCTGCACCTCCTCGAGCTCGGCGACCTGGCGGTCGTACGTCGCCGTGACCCGGGTCGCCCGCCGTTCCGCCTGGCGGCGGAGCTCGGCGCGGAGCCGGTCGAGCCGCGCCGCGAGCTCGGGATCGTCCGCCGACCGGCTCTGGAGCAGGCGGCGGGCGCCGTCGATCCCCTCCTCCGCGAGGGTCCGGACGAGTGCCTCCCGGTCGAGGGCGTCGACGAGGTCGTCGGAGCCGACGTCGTCCTCGTAGACCTCGCAGTCCGGGAGGCGGAGCGCCTCGCTAGAGGGGGGCGTCGTCGTCGTCCTCGGGACGGACGGTGAAGAGCGAGTGCTCCTCGAGGAGCCGGTAGACCCCGATCGCCGCGTCGAACGGGGCGATCCGCTCCCCCGGCCGTTCCCGTTCGGCGACGAACCCGGCGAACGCCCGGAAGCGCGGGAAGACCGAGGCATCGCCCGCGGACTGCGCGAGCAGCGCGGCGTCGTCCTTGAGGCGCCGCCCCTCGCCGACCAGCGCCTCGGCCTCGGCGGCGCTCTCGTGGAGCCGGTCGCGGTAGTAGCGGCACCAGTAGACGCCCGCGCTCCGCTGGAGCGCCCCCGGGAGGTACTGGTCGATGAAGGCGCGGACGCGCTTCTCGTTCTGCCGGAACGACTCGCCGCTGCGGGCGCGGAGGCGGCCGCGCATCGCGTGCAGGAGGCCGGCCTTGAGATCGGCGGAGGTCGGGACGGTCCGGTCGGAGAGGGTCGCGAGCGCGTGGGTGCGGGCGGCGACGTCGAGCAGCGTCCGGTTCGACCCGACCTCGCCGATGTCGGGGTTGTCGTCGCCGGTCCGGAGGCGCCACGCCTCGATGACGCGCACCCCGGCGTCGGTCAGGATCTCGGGGACCCAGCCCGCCCCCTCGTCGCGGGCGAGGGCGACGATGCGCCGGTTGTCGGCGTGGCGATCGTTGTAGCCGACGTGGAGGCTCGTCAGGCGGTCGCTGAGCGGGTCGTTGATGTTGTCCAGGTCGGAGAGGTTCGACGTCCCGACGGCGACGAAGGAGCCGGGGAAGCTTTCCCTCGACTTCGACGGGGTGACGACTCCTTCCTGGAGCGCCTGGAGGAGCACGTTCTGGGTGCCGAGCGGCAGCTTCCCGATCTCGTCGACGAGGAGAAAGCCGCGGTTCGCCTGGAGGAGCTTCCCCGGCTCCAGGACCAGGGGGCTCATCGGGTCGCCGATCTCCTCGAGCTTGCGGAGGTTGATGTTCCCGGTGAGGTGATCCGGAAAGACCTCGGAGCTGCCTTGGAGGCGGGCGTAGCCGTAGCCCTCGTGGAGCTGGACGTACTGCGCCGGCACCTGAGATGCGTCGACCGCCGCCGGCTCCCAGCGGGCCGGGTCGTGGTCGGGGGCAAAGCGGCGGGTGCAGATCGGGCACGGGGGGAACCGGTCCGCGGCGGCCGCATCGACCACGGAAAGCGGATCGTCGAGCACGGGGCACCCCTCGACGACCCAGACCCCCTTCGGGAAGAGTGCCCAGAGGTCCTTCGCGAGGCTTGTCTTCCCGGCCCCGGACGGCCCGAAGAACAGCATGTGGGCCCCCGAGACGATCGCGGCGACCACATCTCCGTACGTCTCCTCGGGGAGCACCGTCCTCGGGAACAGGGCGCGCATCGCCTCGTCGCGGGAGAGGCCCCGGGTGCGGCCGGCGTCGAGGCGACGGAGGAGCTCCGCCCGGAACCGCTCGCCCGGGCTTTCCAGGCGGGGGCGGATCCGGCGCAGCTCGGCCGCGGTCGTCCGGGTCCCTTTCGCAGGCTCCTTCGCCGCCGCCACGGCGCGCGCAGCGGGGCGCGGGTTATCTACTTTGCCAAATCCCGGGGCGGGCGATCCCCACCGTCAGAGGGAGGCGGCCCGACCGGCCGCGACACGGTTAAGTAGGGTACCCCGCTCGGCGGCCCCGCGACCCATGGCCGAGAAGGAAGCGTCCGGGAAGAAGGCGGCCGTCGCCCGGACGGTGAAGGACAAGTGGCGCGCCAAGCGCTGGTACAAGGTGCGGGCGCCCGGTCTCTTCCAGCACGCCGACCTCGGAGAGACGGTCGCGACGGAGCCGGAGCAGCTCCTCGGGCGGACCCTGGAGGCGACGCTCCCCGAACTGGCCGGATCGGCCGACGCCGGGAAGGCGCACATCAAGGTCCGATTCCGTGTCGAGCGGGTCGGCGGCGACGGGATCGCGGAGACGCGGTTCATCGGCCACACCCTCACGAGCGACTACGTCCGGCGGCTCGCCCGGCGCAAGCGTTCGAAGATCGACACCTCCCTCCACGTCACGACGAAGGACGGGGTCGAGATCGTGCTGAAGCCGGTGGCGGTCGGCGAGCAGCGGCTGCAGACCCGCCTGCGTGCGGAACTGCGGCACCGCATGGCGGAGATCCTCCGCGAGGAGGCCGCCCAGAAGACCGCCGCCGAGTTCGTCCGGGAGATGATCCAGGGGGAGTTGTCGAAGCTGCTCGCCCACGGCGTGCGGACCCTCTACCCGCTCAAGAAGATCGAGATCCGGAGCTCCGAGGTCCTCGGAACGATCGCCGAGGAGATCCCCACCGAGCCGCCGGCCCCCGAGAGCGAGACGCCGTCGGGACCGGACGGGCCGGAATCGGCGGCCGTCGCCGACGGGGCCCCGGCCGCGTAAGGGGGGCCACCGTGCCCCCGATGATCCCTGTCGGAGTGGCTCAGCCCGGTAGAGCACGGGACTCATAGCGGGTGCCGCGATCGATCGCGGCGGCCCGGGAGAGATCCTGGGGCCGGGGGTTCAAATCCCCCCTCCGACACTTGCTCTGGCTCTCGGCGGCTTCCGTGCAGCCTGCGCAGACCCATCACCGGAAGCGGCGGCAGATCGTCCGCCCACTATCATTAGATCCTGACCACGGGTACCTGCCGCGTGGACCTCCGCTTCGATTCAGGCTCGGGCCTCGGATACAAGAGTCCGGCCCAGTTGGCCAGGGCCCTCACGGAGAACTGGGTTTCGCGAGAGGCCTACTGTCTGTCGTGCGGGGAACAGTCGCTCCAACAAACTCCCCAGAACACGAAGGCCCTCGACTTTCGGTGCGACCACTGTCGGGAACCCTACGAACTGAAGGCATCGAAGCGCGCCTTTGGTCCTCGGATCCTGGACGGGGAGTACGAGACCTTCCGGCGGGCCATCGCCTCGCTGAACAACCCGAATCTGTTCCTCCTCAACTACGATCCGGCCGCGATGGCGGTGACGGAGTTTCGCGCGATTCCCCGGTATACACTGTCCCGCCTGAGTGTCATCCCTCGAAAGCCGCTGGGTCCGGCCGCACGGCGCGCAGGCTGGCAAGGCTGCTCGATCGATCTCAACGGTCTCCCCCCGAGGGCGTTGGTTCCCATCGTGGTGGACGGACGGCCGCGACCGATTCCCGCGGTGATGAGCGATTGGCGTCACCTCGACTTCATCGAGCGGTCTCGAGCCTCTGGCCGAGAGTGGCTCCCCGACATCCTGTCGTGTCTGCGACGGATAGGGGCGGAGGAGTTTGGCCTCGGGGAGGTATATGCATTCGCGCCCGAGCTTCGGACCCTCCACCGGAAGAACCTGAAC
>JAJZDF010000002.1 GCA_021828715.1 Thermoplasmata archaeon | reverse complement strand
TCCCGAAGCATCCGGGACCGTCCCGGAGGCCTCCGGCCGCGAGGGAACGGCGCGCTACGGTGAGAGAGCCTCAGGGCCGCGAACGGCGCCGCCCGCGGGGTCGAGAGGCCCGTCCGGGAGGCTCCCGTCCGAACCCCGCATGGGGGTGGGTATCGGGTCGCAGGAGAACGGAGGAAAAGGAGGGAAGAGGTTGGTGCGGGGACGGACGGAAGCCTACGCGTCGTCGTCCTCGTCGGCGTCGTCCTTGGCCGCCGGCTTCGAGGGCTTCCGGTCCGCAGAACGGCCCGGTCGGGTGGAGGAGCCCGAGGTGCGCCGGCGGCGCGGGCGGAGCACCGCGAAGTAGACCAGCAGGGCGATGGCGACCACGACCGCCGCGGCGATCCCGACGTACGTCAGCAACTGGGTCGTCGGGTTCTGCTTTACGGTGATCGCCTGCTGGGCCAGGTTGGTGCCGGCGACGTAGTTCCCCGCGTATTCGTTCGAGGCGGTCGCATTGGCGTAGAGGACGAAGTTCCCGCTCGTGCTCGGGGTCCACGTCACCTGGGCCCGCACCGTCTGCTTGTACGCGAGCGTCGCGATCTTGCCCGAGGCAAACGACGTCGCGTTGACGACTCCGCTCGAGTACGCGTAGTAGGTGACCGTCCCGCCGATGTAGGTCCGGCTACCGGTCCCGGCGGCCGACAGGAGGTACCACGTCACCGTCACGTTCTGGGCGGTCGCCTTGGTGCCGCCCCCGACCGTTACGTTGACCCAGAAGGTCGCGGCCGTGCCGGAGGTGAAGGTGGTCGGCGCGGTGAGGTTCTCGGCCGAGAGGATCACGTTGTACGACGAGTTCACGGCCACCGTAAGCGACTGGACCGCGTAGGCGTGGTTGTTCGCGAGGTCCCAGACGGTCAGGTTGAACCGGTAGCTCTGGTTCGCCGCCCGCAGCCAGACCGACGGCAGGATGCCGTTGACCCGCGGGGTCGTGGTGTTGATCCCGAAGTGGAACGTCGAGTTCGACGGGTTCGTTACCAGCCAGTAGTACCGGGAGATCGACCCGTTGTGGGGGTCGGTCGCGTTCGTCGCGTTCAAGACGACCTGCGCCGTCCCGTTCTGCCCGACCTGGATCCCGCCGCTGCTCGAGATCCCCTTCCCCGCGGCGGTCTGCAGGGAGAACCCGGCGACGGGGGGCTCCGTGTCGTTCACCAGGATCTGCAGCGACGTCGACGCCGACTGCCCCGTTCCCGACCACACGGTGAGGGTGAGGTTGTACACCCAGCCGTGGAAGGCGATCGGGGTCCCGTTGAGGGTGAGGTTGGTGTAGTAGGTGCCCGCCCCCAGGAACTGCCGGGAGATGGTGCCGAGCGGGTTCGATCGCTGACCGGCGGAGAGATTCGTGGCGGCGGGGCGGTACCCCTTGGCGGTGAACGTCCACACGCTGGCCGAGATCACGCTCTGGATCGGGGCGCTGCCGGAGATGGTGGCAACGCTCTGGGAGGCGTTGAAGCCGAGCGACGTCGACCAGTTGACCCGGACGTACGGGCCGACGGCCGAGTACTGGGAGGCCGACCAGTTCCCGGTGATCTTGGCGGTGACCGATCCCTGGGCGACCCAGATGTGGAACGTCGTCAGGTTGGAGATCCCGCTCGAGCTGGTGACGTTCAGGGATCCCGAGTAGGGAGTGGCCCCGCTCGCCACGCTGTAGGTGTGGTTCGTGGTCGGGATGTGGGTCGTCACCGCCGGAGTGCTGTCCCCGAAGTTCCAGACGAACTTGGTCCCGTTCTGCCCGGTGGGGTACGTCGAGTTGAGGGCGCTGAACGTCACGTTCTGCCCGACCCCGACGATCACCGTGTAGTTGTTGTGGGTCGCGTTGAGGACGTTGCGGCTCGAGAAGGCGAAGTTCGACACCGAGACGTTCACGTTCGCCGTCAGGTTCGCCGCGCGGACCAACGAGAACGTCGCCGAGGCGGCCGGGGTCGCCGACGGCAGGGACTCGAGGGTGAACGTCGTCCAGGTGTGGTCCAGGCCCCGCGGGACCAAGGCGGCCTGGGCGGGCGCCGTCGTGCCGGCCGCGAGGACGTAGTCGGTCGGCAGCACGAAGGTGTAGTTGAACGACTCCTGCGCGTTGGACGGGTGACGGAACGAGAACGAGAGGGTGTAGGTCTTCGCGTTGCGGGCAAGGGTCCCGTTCAGCGCGTACGTGGACTGCCACGCGTAACTGATGCCGCCGGGCGTGCCCTCTCCGCACGAGCCCGCGGTGCACGCGGAGGCGACCGTCCCCACGGCCGGGGGGACCGAGGGGTAGGAGAACGCGGTGCCGTTGACCGCGAGCCCGGCCTGGACGGCCGGGAAGAACGGCCCGGTCGAGTTAATCCACCGCTGGAGCGCCGCCCCGTCGGCCGAGGGGAAGCTCGCCGTGCCCGTGAAATGGAGGCCGAGCTGGACCCAGAGCTGACGGACGCTCGCGTTGCCGAGCGCGGGGATGACCGAGTAGTTGCCGAGCGAAGCGTTCGTGGTGACCGTAACCGAACCGGTCCCGGTAACCGGGGAGAGTCCGCTCAGGTCGATCGTCGTGTTGTACTGCGCGATCGAGGTGGGCGAGATCGGCGCGACGGTGACGTTCCGGATGAACGGGCCGACCGCCGAGACGGTCAGCGGATACCACGCGGTCGTGTAGCCCGTCGTCGCCAGGAAGACGTCGAACGAACCGGGATACGCCCCGATCGAGTAGAACCCGGTGTCGGTGGGAGCGGTGAAGATGGCGCCGGTCGTGGTGTCGAGCAGCGTCACGTTCCCCGTCCCGACGACGGGCGCCCCCGAGGCGACCCGGACCCGGCCGGTGACGAGATAGTTCTGGATCACGACGTTCACGGCGGCGGGGCTCCGGGACGAGATCGTCACGGAGGTGAGGTTGTACAGCGTCACCGCGCCGGGCTCGCTCGCCCGCAGGACCCAGGAGGCCGGGGTCGTGGGGCCGTTCAGCGGCGCCCGGAGCGAGAAGGCCCCGGTCGAATTGGTCAGGTTGCCGACCAGCGTCACGGTGTTGTAGGCTGGATCGAGCAGCGAGACCGTCGCGCCGGCGACCGCGCTGCCGGACGCCGTGACCGTCCCCGTCAAGGTCGCCGCGTAGGTGACGACGGTGACGTTCGAGACGACGGTGGCGTACGCCGTGGAGGTCAGGTCCGTCGCGTTGAGGTTGACGTAGACCGGGGCCGTGTTCTCCGGCAGCACCGCCACCGGCGTAGAGAATCCCTTGAGGCTCAGGTTCGTCTGGACCGGAAGGTAGACGCCCCAGAAACCGGGGGCGAGCGCGCCGCCGGTGCCCGAACTCGTGAACTGGAAGCCGCCTCCCGTGCCGTTGATCGTGGTGGTGTAGACCGCGCCGGTGGCGCGCGATACCAGATCCACCTGTACCCCCGCGGGCACGGGGGCGACGCCCCCGGGCTGCTCGGCGACCCCGATGAGGGTATACTTCGACGACGAGGCGCTCGCTACCCCCACGAAGGCGCCCAGCGTTCCCGCCAAGACGACCATCGCAAGGACCCACAGTGCGGTGTGGGACCAGTGCCGGACCACCTGCTTCACGGCTCCCGTATTCCTCGCCCCCTATCGGGGGCGCGGCGCGCGAACTTGGCTGCCCTACATATAGCTTGCTTCCGCGCGCCCCTCCGAGGGGCGGGGACCGCGCCGGTCAGCGGTAGATCCCCAGGGCGGACTCGGTCCGGGGAGCGAGGCGCTCCCGTTGGAGACGCTTCTCATACTCCTCGTACGAGCGCAGCGACTCGGGGTCGCACGAGGCGCGGACCTGGTGGAGCGCCGCCTCGAAATGGGCGCCCGTCACCTTGTTGGCCCGCACGTTCTCGCGCAGGGCGGTGAGACCGGCCTCCCGGCAGAGGGCGGCGAGGTCGCTGCCGACGTGCCCCTCGGTCCGGGCGGCGATCGCGGCCAGGTCGACGTCGTCGGCGAGCGGCATCCGCCGGGTGTGGACCTTCAGGATCTCGAGGCGGCCGGCGACCGTCGGGGGCTCGACATAGAGCAGCCGGTCGAAGCGGCCGGTCCGCAGGAGCGCCTCGTCGAGGATGTCCGGCCGGTTCGTCGCCGCGATGACCAGGACCCGCTCCAGGCTCTCGAGCCCATCGATCGAGGTGAGCAGCTGGTTCACGATCCGCTCGGTCACGCCGCTCGACGTCTGGAGTCCCCGGCGCGGGGCGATGGAGTCGATCTCGTCGATGAAGACGATCGACGGGGACGCCTGCCGGGCCTTCTTGAAGATCATCCGGATCGCCTTCTCGCTCTCGCCGACCCACTTGCTCATCACCTCGGGGCCCTTCACCGAGATGAAGTTCGCCTGGCTCTCGGTGGCCACCGCCTTGGCGAGAAGCGTCTTCCCGACGCCCGGCGGGCCGTACAGCAGGATGCCGCGCGGCGGCTCGATCCCGATGTGCCGGTACGCCTGGGGGTTCTTGAACGGCAGCTCCACGGACTCCTCGAGGATGCGGCGGACGCGCTCGACACCCCCGACCTCGGCCCAGCGGGTCGTCGGGATCTCGACGGCCACGTCGCGAAGGCTCGACGGCTCGATCGACTTGAGCGCCTCGCGGAAGTCGGTCTCCGTGACCTTCATCCGCTCGAGGAGCGTGAGCGGGATCGGCTGGTCGAAGTCGATCTCGGGAAGGTACCTCCGGAGGGCCCGCATGGCCGCCTCGCGGGCGAGCGAGGAGAGGTCGGCGCCGACGAAGCCGTGGCTCTGGGCGGCGAGGTCCCGCAGGATCCGCTCGCGGTCCCGCTCGCTGGCATCGATCGGCATCCCCCGGGTATGGATCTGCAGGATCTCGAGGCGCCCCTCCATCGTCGGAACGCCGATCTCGATCTCCCGGTCGAAGCGGCCGGGCCGGCGGAGCGCGGGATCGATCGCCTCTTCGCGGTTCGTCGCGGCGATGACGATGACGTTGCCGCGGCCCGAGAGACCGTCCATCAGCGTGAGCAGCTGCGCGACGACACGTCGCTCGACCTCGCCGACGACCTCGTCGCGCCGGGGGGCGATCGAATCGAGCTCGTCGATGAAGATCACGCTCGGGGCGTTCTTCTCCGCCTCCTCGAACTTCTCCCGCAGCTCCTTCTCGCTCTCCCCGTAGTATTTCGAGATGATCTCCGGTCCCTGGATCCCGATGAAATGGGCGCCGGCCTCGTTCGCGACCGCCTTGGCGATCAGCGTCTTTCCCGTCCCCGGAGGGCCGTAGAGGAGCACCCCTTTCGGCGGGGTGATGGCGAGCCGATCGAAGAGCTCCGGGTGCTTGAGCGGCAGTTCGATCATCTCCCGGACGCGGCCGAGCTTCTCCGTGAGGCCCCCGATGTCCTCGTAGGAGATCCGGGGCGCGGCGACCTCGGTCTCGCTGACCGTCTCCTCCTTGATCGTGATCAACGTAGCCGGAGCGACCTGGACGAACCCCTTCGGCTGGGTCGCCACGACCATGAACGGCAGCGATCCGCCCATCAGGAAGACGCCGGGGATCACGAAGACGTCCCCCCGGACGAACGGCCGGCGGGCGAGCGCCTTCGCGACGAAGCTTTCGAGCCCGGGTCCGAGGTCCATCCGGGAGGAGCCGGCGTAGATCGGCGCGATCGTGACCGAGTCGGCGTTCGGGCAGTCGATCCGCTGGACCGAGATCCGGTCCCCGATGCTGACCCCGGCGTTGCGCCGGACGACCGCCTCGATCCGGACCAGTCCCTTCCCTTCGTCATCCGGCTGGGCGCGGCTCACGAGGGCAGGCGTCCCCTTGCGGCCCCGGACCTCGACGATGTCGCCCAGGCCCACTTTGAGGCGCTGGCGCGTCTGCACGTCGAGTCGGGCCGTCCCGAGCCCGATGTCCTGCTGGAACGCCTCGGCGACGCGGAGGGTGACCGTCTCGCCCATCGTCCGGCGTTTGGACCCGCCCTCGGCCTAAAAGGTTGCCCGTGGAGCCGTGGGGTCCATCGGGCCCGGCGCCGTATCGAGCGTCGGGCCACCGGCGGCCGATCGGGGGGCTCGCGAACCGTCTGGGCCCCTCCGCAGCACCCCCGGCCCCGAACCAAGTACCGAGGAACGATCCCGGGGGGTCGGGGTCCGCGGAGAGACGGCGCGCCGACTCCCCGGCCCACGATCTCCCGCGGGGGCACCGGGAACCGTTGGGCGGATCCCCGACGTTCTCGCCACCCTAGGAACGGAAGCAAGATATGCCGACCCCCCGCTCCCACCGGACGTGCCGCACGTCCCGGCGCCGTCGTCCGTGCTCGCCCGCCTCCTCTCCGCAGCCGGCTACCGGGTCGAGCACCGGAACGGGACGGTCGTGGCAAGCCGGCTCCGCGACCGTCGGGCGGTCGTGATCGCACCGGTCGCGCGGTCACCGGTCGAGGTGGAGGGGTTGTTCCCACCGGACATGCTCCACCGCCTCCTGGTCTACGACGACGATCCGGGTCCGGCGGCCCGGCAGGTGGCGGGGGACCGGGGCATGGAGGTCCTGGACCCGACCACGCTCGGCTCGGCGCTGGGGGAGATCCTGCTCCCGCCGGCCCTGGGGGTCCTGGACGACCCCGAACTCACGCTCGAGAGCCCGTTCGCGCTCCTGCCCGAGGGCGCCCGCATCGTGCGTCCGCGGATCGGACGGGCCGAGGCCGAGATCCTCGCCGGGGTGGACGGGGCCCGGTTCATCCTGCGGCTCGTCCCGTACTACGTAGCGCCGTACCGGATCCGCCCCACCACCGCCGCCGGGACGCGCGCAGCGCCGGTCGACCGTACGGTCGCGGTGCACGCCGGGACCCGACGCGGGGAGATCTGGGAGGAGGGGGACCGAGAGCTCGTCCGCTCCCTCGACCTTCCCCACCAGACCGTCCCATCGGACCTCTCCCCCGGGGAGGCCGGCCCGATCGCCCTCGAGACGATCCGCCGCCACCACGTCGTCCAGGTCGACCACACCGAACAGATGGGGGGGGCCCTGGTGATCGAGCGGCGACGGGTGCTGCCGCCGCCGGACGACATCCGCGTGGGACCGCTCGAGCGGATCCACCTCCCGTTCTGGTACGCGGAAGGCCTCGACGGGCGGGTCATCCTGGACGCCGTCACCGGCCGCCGGGTGACCCCGGGTGCCCCGGTTCCGTAGCGCGGCGGCGGCCCCCTCAAATACCGCACCCCCCTCGAGGAATCCGTGCTCCTCGACCAGTTCCGGATCGGCCCGGCGCTCAACTTCACCTACCTCGTCGCCGATCGGGACGGGGGGGACGGCGTCGTCATCGACCCCTCGTACGGGATCGATCCCGTGCTGAAGGCGATCGACGCCCGCGGGGTCCGGGTCCGCTACATCCTCAACACCCACAGCCACCCGGACCACACCGCCGGGAACCGGGACGTACGGGAGCGGACCGGCGCCCGCGTCGTCGCCCACCGTGCGGCCCCGATCGGCCAGGACGTCTCCGTGGACGACGGCGACCGCTTCCGCGCGGGCCCCCTCGAGTTCGAGGTGGTCCACACCCCGGGCCACACGGCGGACAGTGTCCTGTATGTCTTCGACGGCCGGGTCGCCACCGGCGACACCCTCTTCGTCGGGGAGTGCGGCCGGACCGACCTTCCCGGCGGCGACCCGTCGGCGATGTACGACAGCCTGCTCCACCGGCTCGTCGCCCTCGACGACGCCCTCATCGTGCTCCCGGGCCACGACTACGGCCCGACGCCCACCTCGACGATCGCCCGGGAGAAACGGGAGAACTACACCCTCCGCCCGCGCAGCCGCGAAGAGTTCCTCGCCTTCCTGCGGGAGTGATTCCGTCGATGCCGCTGCCCCCTGCCGCCGAACGGGCCCTCCAGGCTACCGGGGCCCGCCGTCTCGGTCCGGGCGACCCGTCCACCCCGTCGATCGTCCGGGCCCTTCGCGCGATGGGCCAGGAGGGGCCCGGCCTCGTCGCCGTATTCGACGCGCGGGCGGTTGCCGGCGAGCGCCATCTCCTGTCGGCGTGGGCCCACCTCGGCCGCTCCCGCGCGCGCGGCGAAGCCCGCCTGCGGGACCGCGGCGCCGAGTTCGCCCTGTACGTCGCGGGGGACGACCAGCTTCCCCGGGCGCTCGCGAAGGTGGGCGTCGCCGACGACAGCGAGGCCTTCGTGGTCGTGGCCGAGCGGCCGCTCGACCCGGCCGCCGTCGTCGGCCGGCTCGGCCTCCGACCCGCGCCGGACGTCTACCCGCGACCGATCGACGAGACGGTCCTCGAGCGGCTCGGGATCGGCGCGGCCGAGCGGGCCGCGGTGCCGACGCCCGCGTGGGAGGGCCTGGTCCTGGAGCGGGTCGCGCTGGTCGACCTGTCCGCCCCCGCCGGCCACGGCTCTACGGCAAAGCATTAGACACGGGACCCTGTCGGACGATCCGTCCGCGGGGAGCCGCGCAGGTGTAATCTAGTGGTAGGATGGCAGCCCTCCAAGCTGCCCGCCCGGGTTCGAAACGGAGGACCGGTCCCGATCCTCCGCGGGGCTCCCGGCACCTGCATCTCCCTCCCCGCGGACGCCCGGAGGAGGGTTTATTCGGCTGCGTCCCGCTTCGACCCTCGGTGCTGAGGTAGCCTAGCCCGGCAAGGCGCCAGCCTTGAAAGCTGGTGGGGTTTCCCCACGGGAGTTCAAATCTCCCCCTCAGCGCTCGCCTTCCGGCGCCCCCGGGCCGGGTGCGACCCCCCCGCGCGCTCCGCCGGCCCCGTCCTCTCGATTATAAGGTGAGGGTCGCTCGCGGAACTCCCGATGCCCGCGGCGACCTCCTCCACGCCTCTCCTCGACCAGTACGAGGGCGTCAAGGCGCAGTACCCGGGCCACCTCGTCCTGTTCCGGGTCGGCGACTTCTACGAGACGTTCGGGGACGACGCCAAGCTGCTCGCGCGGGAGGTCGACGTCGCCCTCACCGCGCGGGGGGCGGACGCCCAGGGGATCCGGGTCCCGATGGCCGGGGTCCCGTTCCACGCGGTCGACACCTACCTCGGGCGGCTCGTCCGGAAGGGGTACAAGGTCGCGCTGTGCGACCAGGTCGAGGACGCCCGCCTCGCGAAGGGGCTCGTCCGCCGCGAGGTGACGCGGGTCGTCACCCCCGGTACGGTGGTCGACGACCGGATCCTCGGCGGACCGGACCACAACTTCCTCGCCGCCGTCATCCTCCACGGCCCGGGGTACGAGTATGCCGCGGTCGACATCACGACCGGCGAATGGTACCACGGGACCGGGGACGGGACGCTCGCCGAGGTCGCCGCCTCCGCACTGGCCCCGTTCCAGCCCCGCGAGCTCCTCTGGTCGGCCCCGGCCGACGGACCGCTCCCCCGAACCCTCGCCCGCGAGTTCCCCGCGGCCCGACGGGAGGCGGCCCCGTCGCCGGTCGACGCGGCGGAGCTTCCGTCGAGGTTCCGCGAGGCATTCGGCCCCTCCGAGCCGCTCCTCGAAGCCGACCGTCGCCTCGCCGCCTACGTGCGCGCCACCGAACCCCGCCTCCTCCCGCACCTTTCCCTGGTCCCCCGGGGTACGGCCTCGGAACGGTTGGCCCTCGACGCAAAGACCCTCCGTCACCTCGAGATCCGCCGCCCGATGAACCCGGACGATCCGGGGGGACCGACCCTGCTCGAGTCGATGGACGAGACCGTCACGGCGCCGGGCCGGCGGACCCTTGGCTTCTGGCTCGCGAACCCGCTGGCCGACGTCGCGGCGATCGCCCTCCGCCAGGACGCGGTCGCCGCGCTCGCGGGCCGCGGCGCCGGGGTCGAGGAGCTCCGGGCGACGCTCCGCGGGATCGCCGATCTCGCCCGCATCGCATCGCGCGTCGCCGGACGGCGGGTACGCCCCCCCGAGCTCGGCCAGCTCCGGGATGGGCTGCACGCCCTCGCCGGGACCCGGGGGATCCTCGCCGGGGGCCCGACGAGCGACCGGCTCCGCGCCCTCGCCGATTCCCTGGAGCCGCCGGTAGCGCTGGTCGACCTCCTCGACTCGGCGCTGCCGGACGAGTTGCCCCCGCGCGACGACGGGGGCGGCCTCTTCCGGGCCGGGCACCAGCCCGACGTCGATGCGGCGCGGGGCGAGGAGCGGGCCGCGATGGACGCCCTCGGCCGCCTGGAGCAGTCCGAGCAGGCCGCGACCGGTATCAAGTCGCTCAAGATCGCCTACAACCAGGTCTTCGGCTACTACATCGAGGTCACCCGGCCCCACCTCGCCCGGGTGCCGACACACTTCCGCCGGCGTCAGACGGTGGCGCAGGCGGAACGGTTCACGTCGGACGCCCTCGAGGCGATCGCCCAGCAGATCCTCGAGGCCCGCGAACGGGCCGCCCACGCCGAGGCGACCGGCTGGGAGCAGTTCCTCGCCGCGGTCGACCGCCATGTCCCCGACGTGCACCGCGTCGCGCGGGCGGCCGGGGAGCTTGACGTACTGCTGACGTTCGCCCGACTCGCCCAGACGCGGGGGTACGTGCGCCCGGTCGTGGACGACTCGTCGGTGATCGTCCTGCGGGACGCCCGGCACCCGGTGCTCGAGCGGACGGAGGGGGCGGCGTACGTCCCGAACGACACCGATCTGGACGCCGACCGGGGCCGGCTCGTCGTCCTCACCGGACCGAACATGTCGGGGAAGTCGACGTACATGCGCCAGGTCGGCCTCCTCGTCGTCCTCGCCCAAGCGGGCGCCTACGTCCCCGCCCGGTTCGCCCGCATCGGGCTCGTCCGTCGCCTCTTCACGCGGATGGGGTTCACCGACGAGATCGGGCGGGGAAAGTCGAGCTTCATGGTCGAGATGGCCGAGGTCGCCGAAATCCTCCGCGAGGTCGACGACCGCTCCCTGGTCCTCCTGGACGAGGTCGGCCGGGGCACGAGCACCTTCGACGGACTCGCGCTCGCCTGGGCGATCGTGCGCTACCTTCACGACGAGACCCGGGCGCGGTGCCTGCTCGCGACCCACTACCACCAGCTCACCGAGTTGGCCGCCGACCTTGCCGGCGCGCGGAACGCCCACCTCGCCGTCCGCGACGGCCCCGACGGGATCGTCTTCCTTCACCGCCTCGTCCCCGGGAGCACCGACCGCAGCTACGGGATCCACGTCGCCCGGCTGGCCGGCCTCCCGCCGGGCGTCCTGCGCGAGGCGGACGCCCTCCTCCGCCGTCTCGAGAGCGGCGGCATCGCCGCGACCGGACGGGGCGCCGGGAGCCGGCCCTCCCGGACCCGCTACACGCAGGCGGTGCTGCTCGCGGAGGCCGGGCCGCCGGTCGACCGATTCGGCTCGGAGCTCGCCGGTCTCGACCTCGACCGGATGACCCCGGAGGAGGCGCATCGGCGCCTGCGCGCGCTCGCCGAGCGGGCGCGAGGAGACCGTACGCCGCCGCCGGACGGGGCGCCGTGACCGCCGTTCCCCCCCCGGAGCGCGCGCGGCGTCCGATCCGGCGGCTGGAACGGGCCACGATCGAGCGGATCGCGGCCGGGGAGGTCGTCGAGCGGCCGGCGTCGGTCGTGAAGGAACTCCTCGAGAACGCGATCGACGCCGGCGCCACGATGGTGTCGGTGCTCCTCGAGGACGGCGGGACGACCCGGATCCAGGTCGAGGACAACGGCGAGGGGATCGAGGGAGGCGAGCTCCCGCTCGCGGTGGAACGTCACGCGACGAGCAAGCTCGATCCCCGGGGGACGCTCGACCGGGTCGAGACGCTCGGCTTCCGCGGGGAGGCGCTCGCCGCGATCGGCAGCGTCAGCCGCCTCCGGATCGTTTCCCGTCCCGACGGGGCGGCCGCCGCCACCGGTCTCGAGGTCGTCGGCGGCCGGGTCGGGCCCCTCTTTAGCCGGGGTCGGGCTCCGGGCACCAGCGTCGAGGTCGCCGACCTTTTCTTCAACACGCCCGCGCGGCGCAAGTTCTTGAAGAACCCC
This sequence comes from Thermoplasmata archaeon, assembly GCA_021828715.1. GTDB lineage: Archaea > Thermoplasmatota > Thermoplasmata > Lutacidiplasmatales > UBA184 > Lutacidiplasma. Next base: position 2,183 of record JAJZDF010000002.1, on the reverse strand, counting down.
GCGACCGAGCAGCTCGAGGTGCTCGCCGCCATCGAGCGGCTCTACCTCGCCCGGCCGGAGGTGACGTTCCGGGTCCGCACCGTCGAGCGCGAGCTCGCGGTGTACCCGGCGAGCGGCGAGGCGGCCGATGCCGCCGCCCGGGTCCTCGGGCCGGCGTTCCTCCGGGAGTCGTTCGCCGTCGAAGGGCCGGTGCCGGGCGGGCGCCTCTCGGGCCGGCTCGGCCGTCCGGCGCTCGCCGCGGCGTCCTCCCGAGGGCTCCATCTGGTCGTCAACGGACGGACCGTCGTCTCCCGGCCCCTCGCCCAGGCGGTCCGCGCCGCGTTCCTGGAGTACCTGCCGCGGACCCGGTTCCCCGTCGGCGTCGTGCGCCTCGAGCTCGCCCCGGAGGCGGTCGACGTCAACGTCCACCCCGCCAAGCGGGAGGTCCGCCTCCACCGGGAGCGCGACATCGTCGAGGCGGTCCGGCGGGCCGTCCGCACCGCGCTGATCGGCGTCCCCGTAGGGGCCGAAGCGCCGGGGGCGGCCGCTCCTCGTTCCGTCCCGCCCCCCGGGGGGACCCCGAGTTCCGAGACGCTGCCCCTCGGCCGGGCGGCCCGGCAGCGGACCTTCGAGCCGGGGGCGCCGACTACGGCCGGCGCCCCGTCGGCCGCACCGACGAGGGGCCCGACGGGCAGCCGGCTGCGCCTCCTGGGATGCGTCGACGCCCTTTACTGGACCGCAGAGGAGTCGGACGGGCTCGTGTTGATCGACCAGCATGCGGCGAGCGAGCGGGCGGTCTACGAGGAACTGCGACGCCGGGGAGAGATCGCCCGACAGCGCCTGGTCGAACCGGTCGCGCTTCGGCTCACCGCGGTCCAACGGGCGGCCCTCGAGGGTCACCCGGAGGCGGTCCTCGCGGCGGGGTTCGAGGTCGAACCGTTCGGTCCCGAGACGTTCCGGCTCCGCGCGGTGCCGGTCTACCGGGGTCGCTCGCCGCCGGCCGAGTCCCTGCGGGGCCTGCTCGACGACCTCGCCACGGGCGGGCGTCCCACCCCCGGGGACTCGATCGAGGAGCGGACCGCCGCATCGATCGCCTGCCATGCTGCCCTGCGGGCGGGCGATCCGGTCTCCGTTGAGGAGTTCGCCCGCGTCCTGGAGGCGCTCGCGGACCTGCCCGAAGCGGCGTATGCCTGCCCCCACGGGCGCCCGATCTTCGTCCGCCTGCCCCGGGGACGGCTCGACCGGTGGTTCCTCCGCGCCGGGGCGTGAGATGGTGACGTCGGTCCGCCCGTCCGAGGCGTCCGTCGTCGCGGCGGCGGAACGGGTGCTCCAGGGGCAAGGGTATCGGACCCGGGTCGACCCGGACGGCTCCGGCTACTTCGACCTGGTCGCGTGGCGTGCCGACGCGGTCGGGCTCGTCGAGGCGAAGGTCGGGGATACACGGACCGTGCTGCGGCAGGCGCTCGTCCGCCGCGTCTGGGGCGACTGGACGGCGGTCGCGGTGGCGGGGAGGACGGCGGCGACGCGCCTCGAGCAGCGGACCCGGTCGACCCGGGCGGCGCCGATCGGGGTCTGGGCCGTCCACGACGGCCGGGTCGAGATCCTCCGCCCGGCCGGACGGTGGGTCGTCGACGGCATGCCGGATCCGTACGAGGGTCTCCGCCGGCGCTTCCGCGCGCTGCTGCAGGGAGGCGAGGAGGGCAGCATTCCCTCCGGCCTCGCGTGGGACGGGGTCCCCGGGGCGGTGCGTCGCATCTCCCACGGGCGCCGATTCCGGGAGTGGCGGCTCGACGAGATCGTCCCCGACGCGCCGTGATCACGCCGCCACGAGCCGACGCTCGGCGGTGACGATCGCGGCGACCCGCTCCGGTTCGAACCGCTCGCCGTAGCGCCTCCCCGCCTCGGCGAGGCGGCGGCGCTGTTCGCCGTCCGCCAACAGCTCGGCGAGTGCGGCGGCGAGGTCGGCCGGGTCCGCCGAGGAGGCGAGGCGGACCGCCGACCCGGCCGGGTCGGGAAGGCGGAGCTCGGGAGTTGCCAGGAGCGGGCAGCCGGCGCGCCACGCGAGCACCGCGCCGGGGTCGAAGGAGGGATGCTCCGGGGCGACGACCGCAAGGTCGGCCGCCGCGAGCGCGCGCTCGTACGCGCCCCGCGAGCGGTCGGGGTCCCAGGTCGCGCCGGGTTCCGACCGGGGCGCCGGTGCGCCG